>JABMPI010000221.1 GCA_013203755.1 Bacteroidota bacterium | reverse complement strand
TTTTACTTATCTATATTTTTATTGGTAGCAATTATGATTACTGTGATTCCAATCGGTAATGTTTTTGTTATTCAAAATAAAAATTATACTGAAATATCGTTGTTAAAAGATGAACCCAGTAATCAACAAATACAAGTATATGTTTTGGATGCTATAACACCTGAAATGCTTTGGGATTATGGTAGTAAAATACCTATGATTAAAGAAATCGATAGTGTCTATAAGTTTCCAGATGTAGCTAAATTTGGAGTACTTGTAAACGACGAAAACAATTTGAACCTTGAATTGTGGCATGAAAGTTTTACCATAAATAAAATAGCCGTGTACGACTTAAATACATCAGCTTTAAATTCCAGATCATACAGACAACGATTAATCAGTCATTATTTTATATTTGAAAAGAAATGATAATTTGATTTTGTGCTACTCAAGCCACGAGGTAAATACAAAGTAAATATCAGACCAAAGCCACGATAACTCACAATATACAATTCACGAGTTTAAGGATGTTGGCTCCCGTTAAGTAATAGGGAGAGGGGCAAAAAGTTTTGGAATACCATACTTAAAGAAATGCTTTAGTTATATACTTCATAATTCTATAATATTTGGCGACAAAAATACGCCTGTAAATGTTTCGGTACAAAACATTCAAAAAAAAGTTGTAGTTACTATTGAGAATAAAGGTGATGGTTTTGAAAGTGGATTTGACATTAACAAAATTGTTTCGTTTGTTGGTAATAACCATATTGATGGCAACCCAGGTTTAAGCCTCTATTTATGCAAACTAATTGTAAATGCTCACGGTGGAACCATAGTAAATGAGAATACTTCAAATGGCACATTTTTAACAATTAATTTGTGAGTAAAAAATAAAAATTGTAGCATTTTACACATTCAACTTTTAAGAGGAGAAAGGTTTCTATTAAAGTTCTATAAGTGTGCTGACCAGAAGAAAATGCGAGCCAGGGTAGGGGTGAAACCGAGTTCACTAACACACCATTTTTAATTTTAATAATGTGTTTTTAATTCGTATTTAGGCTGTAGTAGCCGAATTGAAAATAAGGAGCAAGCAAAAAAACAGACAATATTGCGGGTAAATACGAGAACCGTTAAGAATGCCAAGAGCGCGGGGATGAATGCCTTCGCTGGTACTTGCCTGTATTAAATTGTGAAACACAAAACTGAGCAAGTGTACAACAATTTTTGTCTATAAAACAATTATGTTAACTAAAATAGTTCCTAAAAATTGATGTACTGTTGCGACTTAGTAGCAGATAATATGAATTGAAATACAAAAGTTAAAAACTTTTTCGGGAGGGATTTTGATTTTATAGCTGTGCGGTTGGATGCGCAAAGGATTTGTGCGTTGGCTTCCGACTAGCCGGAACAGGCTGCGCGGCTATTTAATAAAGTGTCGAATTATTGGAAAAACTATGATTATAACTACGAATCTAAACTTCCTGAGAAATCCGAAGGATTCGTCAGCGTTCAAATAAAATAATTTATAACACGCTGACAATTGCATAAAATATTCTTAATGTATAATTATGCAGAAAAATAGATTCTAAAAGCGTGGGATTTGTGCATTATATTTATCTAAGAGCATTAGCCAAGGCAATCCCGACCTTAGTTTTGTAAACTTTTGATTTGCAAAAGCAAAAGCCACAAAAACTTGGATCGGGAGCAGACATAATATCGAATTATAGGAAGAATATTTTGTGAAGAAGTATGGATTACACTTTTACATAAAATCTTTGCCGATATCGGACTAGCGTCGCGATATCTGATTTTATGCAAACCAGCAAGAGCTGGGCGTATTTTGCCTAGTATTGCTAAATAATCATTTAAACGCTTGTCTTATAATTGATATTAAGTTAAATAGAATATATATATAAAAAGGAGAGTGTTTAGCCCCTCCTTTTTACTACAAAATCTTATTTACCTAATTTTTCAAGAATTGCATTGTACTTGTCCATTTGTTTTAAACGGTAATACAAGTTTTGCAATGATTCTAAAGTTGGAGCATCATTTGGCTGAAGCGTATCACATTTTTCCATAAATGGTAGAGCTTTTTCAAACCAAACATCTGCCTTTTTTAATTCAGCTTCATACTTTGCATTTTCGTTGGCTGGAACACCATTCGCTACCTCAATTTGCTGAACACCTTTGTTGTAATACAAGGCTCCCAAATTGTAATTTGCATTAAAGAATTCACTGTCAATTTCTAATGCACCTTCATATGTCTTAATCGCATTCTCTTCATCATTCAGCTTTTCGTATAAAGTACCTTGTGCAAAATAATAAGTAGTGTTTGTAGGATCTTGAGCAATAGCCATTTCTAAATATTTCATTGCATCATCAGTCTTTCCCATATCCAAATAAATCTGTATTAAACTCGTTAATACACCATTATCTTCAGGATATTTTTCAAAACCTATTTTTAAAGCCTCCAAAGCACCTGTAGTATCTTTATTCTGTTGATAAGAGTCTGCAATTAAACTATATGTACGTGCGCCATTATATCCATATTTAGCAACCATGGTATAAAAATTAATTGCTTTTTCGTAGTTCTCTGCATTGTAAGCAGCCAAACCTGCATTAAAAAGTATTACAGTATCAACAGCATCGGGGCTATCAGCTTTTATAATATCCACATTTTGGATTGCAAGAATCTGCTCGAAAGATTTTAACGCTTTGTTGTAATCTTCATCTTGAAATGCCTGAACTGCTTGATTTGTAAGATCGTTGGTAAGTAAAGTCAATTTTATTTTTACACTTTTACCAAACTTATCTTTCTCATCTAATTCTAAAGCTTTTTTATACGAATCAAAAGCAGTTGTTAAAGGATCATCGCTAAGTTTTTGAAAATTAGCATCTTTCGATTGGTAAATTGCCTGAAAGATTTCGCCTTTAACTTCCCAGGTTTTTGGCCATGGAATAGATTTTTCTGCCTTTTCATTTGAAGGATCAGTAGCTTCTTCAATAGCCTCCAAAGCCTTGTCTAATTTTTCAGTATCCTTTAAATTCTGAGCACTAGTTACTTTTCCTTTTTGGGCAAAAGCTCCAGAAATGGCAAAAACAAAGGTTAATAGAATAATTGTTTTTTTCATTATTATATAATTTAAAATTAATTTTTTCGGTACAAAAATATACGATTCTAACTCTTATTCAAATAAGAATATCAATATTCAATAATTTATTCTTGTTCCAAGTTATTTTCTTCATTATCAAAGTTCTCTCCTTTTTCATCTCCGGTGCTTTCAATTTCATTTCCTTCTGTAACACCTTCAATTTCTTCAGCTTCTTCTACGGTTACTGGTGCAACAGATGCAATTCTGTCGTCTCCTTTAAGGTTAATAACCCGAACTCCCTGAGTTGCCCTTCCCAAAACTGAGATTGTATTAACGGCCAGACGAATTGTTAATCCGTTAAGAGTAATAATCATTAGATCATTATCATCCGAAACACTTTTCATGGCAATTAATTTACCAGTCTTTTCTGTAATATTTATGGTTTTTACCCCTTTACCTCCACGATTTGTTATTCTGTAGTCCTCAATTTTGGAACGTTTTCCGTATCCATTTTCCGATATTACCAGAATGTCCTCGTTTTGGTCATTCACACAAACCATGCCAATTACTTCATCATCCTCACTTCCAAGCCTTACGCCACGAACCCCAGATGCAGTTCTTCCAATAGGTCGTACAATACTTTCGTTAAAGCGAATTGCCTTGCCGGAACGTACAGCCAACATTATTTCGCTGGTACCGTTTGTTAATTTTGCCTCCAGCAATTTATCTCCATCTTTAATTGTAATGGCATTTACTCCATTTTGGCGTGGACGAGAATAAGCCTCCAGCGTAGTTTTTTTAATAATACCTTTTTTAGTGGCAAGTATTATATAGTTATTATTTATAAATTCATTGTCAGTAAGCGTTTTAACATTAATAAATGTCAATACTTTATCGTCCGGTTCAATGTTTAACACATTTTGTATGGCTCTCCCTTTCGCAACTCTTGTTCCTTCAGGAATTTGATACACCTTCAACCAAAAACATTTACCTTTTTCTGTGAAAAGAAGTAAAGTATTATGCATTGACGCAATAAAGATGTGTTCAAGGAAATCTTCGTCGCGAGTGTTACTTCCCTTGGATCCAACTCCTCCCCTTCCTTGCGTGCGGAATTCGGTAAGCGGTGTTCTTTTAATATAACCTAAATGAGATATGGTAATGACCATTTCTTCATCAGCATAAAAATCTTCCGGATTAAACTCTTCTGCATTTGGCACAACTTCTGTTCTTCTGCTGTCGCCAAATTTTGCTTTAACTTCCAGTAATTCTTCTTTTATAATGTTCATTCGCAATACAACATCTGCCAAAATACTTTTCAAATGTGCAATTTGCTTCATAATTTCTTCGTACTCTGAACGTAACTTTTCTTGTTCGAGACCAGTTAATTGTCTCAACCTCATTTCTACAATTGCACGAGATTGGACATCACTTAATTCAAACCGTTCCATCAATTTTGCTCTTGCTTCTTCAGGATTTGAAGATGAACGGATAATTTTAATTACTTCATCAATATTATCGCTGGCAATAATTAATCCTTCAAGAATATGAGCGCGTTTTTCAGCTTGCTCTAATTCGTATTGAGTACGACGCGTAACAACATCGTGTCTGTGTTCCACAAAATATTGAACTAATTGTTTTAAATTCAGCATTTTAGGTCTGCCTTTAACCAGCGCAATATTATTTACACTAAATGAAGTTTGCAGTGCTGTATATTTGTATAATTTATTTAAAACAACGTTGCTCATGGCATCGCGTTTTATATCGTAAACCACACGCATCCCATCTCTATCCGACTCATCGTTTACATTCGAAATACCCTCAATCTTTTTTTCGTTAACCAAATCGGCAGTTTTTTGAATCATATCTGCCCGGTTAACCATATATGGAATTTCGGTTACAACAATTTTTTCTCTGCCATTTTCATTTTCAATGTGAGCCTTAGCACGTACTACAATTCGCCCTCTACCTGTTTCAAATGCATCTTGAACACCCTGGTAGCCATAAATAATACCGCCCGTAGGAAAATCAGGAGCAATAATTATTTTGATTAAATCATCTATATCGATATCGTTATTGTCGATATATGCAATGGTTGCATCAATAGTATCAGATAAATTGTGAGGAGGCATATTTGTTGCCATTCCAACTGCAATACCAGATGCACCATTTACAAGCAACTGAGGAATTCGTGTTGGAAGCACAGTTGGCTCATTTAACGACTCGTCAAAATTGGGTTGCATATCAACCGTGTTTTTATCTAAATCGGCCAATGTTAGTTCGGCAATTTTTGCCAATCTAGCCTCGGTATAACGCATTGCTGCCGGACTATCACCATCAACAGAACCAAAGTTTCCTTGTCCGTCGATCATTGGATAGCGCAACGACCACTCCTGAGCCATACGCACCATTGCAAAATATACCGATGAATCGCCATGTGGATGGTACTTACCCAGAACCTCTCCAACAATCCTTGCTGATTTTTTATATGCTTTGTTCGAAAACATGCCCAACTCATTCATTCCGAACAAAACCCGGCGATGAACCGGCTTTAAACCATCGCGAACATCAGGTAATGCACGCGAAACAATAACCGACATTGAATAATCGATATAGGCAGACTTCATCTGCTCTTCAATATTTATTCTTATAATCCTTTCACCTTCAGCCATTTCTACCTATTTTTGAACTTAATTATCATTAAAATAAAAGACTCACAAAAATAGTAAAATCATCTGTCAAAAGGGCATTTTACAAATGGATTTAACACCTTAATAACGAGAAGATATTAACATTTTAACTGTCAATAATTCAGTTTTAAAACTATTAATTTAATAACTTCTGACAAAACACTGAAAATTGCAGTGGTTTTTTAAGTAATTTAGTGTTTCAACTTTTAGGAATAATTTTTGTTTACATAGAAGAAACTAATAGAAAATTATGGATTCACAGTTTTCACCAAGAATAAAAGATATTATAGGTTATAGCCGGGAAGAAGCGATTCGTTTGGGAAATGATTTTATTGGACAGGAACATCTTTTCTTAGGCATACTAAGAGATGGAGAAGGAATTGCTACAGATATTATGGAGAACCTTAGCATTGATCTTGTCGAGATTAAACAATTAATTGAGAGTAAAATTAGAACAGAAAATAATGTAAATGAAAAAGCAGATATTATTATGTTGAAATCTGCCGAAAAAACATTGAAGTTAATTTATCTTGAAGCTCGTGCGTTTAAAAGTACTACTGTTAACAGCGGGCATTTGTTATTAGCTATTTTAAAAGATAGCGAAAATTTAATAACTCAATTGTTAGTCGAATTTGGAGTTAACTATTATACGGTTAAGTCGCAATTACAAAACTATAAGGATATTGAATCAAAATCTGATTTTCCAGAAAGCGATGATGAAGATGATGATGCAGGGGAATCATTTTCAAAAGGACCTTTGGGACCCAAAGGAGCAAAAAAAGGAACTCCACCAAAATCGGATACTCCTGTTTTGGATAATTTTGGAATTGATATAACTAAATTAGCTGAAGAAAATAGCCTCGATCCAATAGTTGGCCGCGAAAGAGAAATTGAAAGATTGGCTCAGATTTTAAGTAGAAGAAAGAAAAATAACCCAATTTTAATCGGTGAACCAGGTGTTGGTAAATCTGCAATTGCTGAAGGATTGGCCATTCGAATCATTAATAAAACTGTTTCGAGAATTTTATTTGATAAACGAGTTGTAAGTCTTGATGTAGCTTCAATTGTAGCAGGCACAAAATACCGCGGTCAGTTTGAAGAGAGAAT
>JABMPI010000220.1 GCA_013203755.1 Bacteroidota bacterium | reverse complement strand
CTACCGGATAGCGCAACAATTAATTCTTTTTGTTCTTTAAAAGCATGCCCCCCGCGAACCTGGCCTCCAGGAACATCATAAATCCAATAACTTCGTTTTATGCTGAATGGGATATGATCCAATTCTTCAATAAAAGTAAGATTCCCACGTCTGTCTTCAATTTTGGGAAAATGTAAAATTTGGGCAATTGTATCTGCCATTAGATGAATTTATATATTTTTATAAAATAAAAAAGCTTGTTAATGCATTTCAGATACCTTTAAAAGTTTTAATACAAGGTCTGTTTTCTAACTATCTCTCATCCTTTGAAAGACAAAACCAAAAATGAATGAGTAATATTTCTTTCGTAAAAATAAAAAAAGCCTTTAACGCACAACCTCTATTTAAAATAATTTTTATCGGTTTGTCGATTATTATGCTGATTAGCATGATGACGATGAGTAAAAAGGCAGGAATAAGTGGAGATGAATACTATCATGTAGATCATGCTGAAAAAGTTTATAATTATTATAAGTCTTTGGGGAAAGATAGCCTCGCTTTATATGATGGAGAGGGATTACTCCATTTATATGGACAGTCGTTAGATAACGAGGTACATATCTTTAATGAATTGTTTAATGTTAAGAATATTTATGAAAGCCGACACCTTTTTAATTCAATTGTTGGATGGTTATTATTTTTATTTACCGGATTAACAGCTGTTTCACTTATGGGTTGGCGAGCAGGAGTATTAACACTTTTGCTCATGTTCTTTTCCCCTAAGTTATTAGGACATTCCTGGAATAATTTAAAAGATTTACCCTTTGCAACGGCATATATTTTTTCATTGTATTTTATTCTGAAATTCATTAAAAAATTGCCGGCAATTAATTATACAACTCTGGCTTTTATTGTATTGGGAATAGCCTGGGCAATTAGCCTGCGAATAGGTGGAGTGATTCTGATCCCCTATTTTTTCCTGTTTTATGGGGTTTATTGCCTTACAAAAAAAACGTTTTATACAAAGCCTGGGTTTATTAAATCAGTACAATCTTTTGCAATTATTGCTGGTGCTGCTGTTTTAAGTTTTTTTCTGGGACAGATTTTATGGCCCTATGCTTTAACTAGCCCAATCGCACATCCATTAGAAGCCTTAAAATCAATGACCAATTATAACATGGGTATCTTTCAGTTATTTGAAGGAAAAATCTTAGTATCTAAAGATTTACCTTGGTATTATGGCCTTAAATATATTTTTATTACAACTCCTTTAATTGTTTTATTAGGTCTTGTATTATTTATCATTTCAATAGCATCCGCGGGGATTCAAAAGAATAATCGCCTGGCATATTCATTTTTATTTTTTGCATTCGCCTTTCCTATTGCTTATACAATTTATAAAGGATCTAACTTATATGGAGGTTGGCGACATTTACTATGGACTTATAGTCCACTGGTAGTTATGTCAGTTGCCGGTTTTAACTTCATTTTAAACAAAAAAAACAAATACTTTAGAATTACGGCATATGCACTGATCCTTGTTTTATTGTACCATCCGGTCCGTCACACGTTTAAAAATCACCCACATCAATATATATATTACAACCAGCTGGTTGGAGGCGTAAACGGAGCCAGTGCGCACTACGAAATGGACTATTATTACCATAGTTTAAAGGAAGCTTCTGATTGGTTTATAGAATATGAATTAACAACTGATAGTATAACCATTGCATCAAATCATTCCAGAATAATGGAGTATTATTTCAGAGATTATCCTAATGTGAAAATTGCCTATACCACATTTTACAAAAAGAGCAATATAAATTGGGATTATGCTATTTGGGCAAACACCCATGTTACTCCTTTACAATTGGAGAAAGGATATTGGCCACCTAAAAAGACCATACATACGGTTAAGGTTGATAATGTACCAGTGAGTGCCGTAATAAAACGTGTTTCTTATGAAGATTTAAAAGGCTTCGAGGCACTGAAACTTAAAAACACAGAGTTAGCAAAAAAACATTTTAAAGCCTTTCTGAAAATTTATCCACAAGATTCAGAAGCACTGGATGGTTATGCAAGAGCTTGCTTAATGGAGCAAAATTTAGATTCTACAATAATATATGCAGATAGCTCATTAATATATAATCCCAGAAATTATGAAGCACTATTACAAAAGGCCAGTGCACTGAGCTTAAATAAGGAATATAAAAAATCTCTTGATGTTTGTAACGAATTAATTACTCTCAATACAACTCTTGCAGAAGCACATGTTCAAAAAGGTATTGCACTGCGATATTTGGGTAATCCAAACGAAGCAATAGCTGAATTCACAACCGCTACGAAGTACAATACTAATTATATAGAAGCTTTTATGCAAACAGGGGAAGTACTCATTAATTTAAAAAGGTATGATGAGGCAATTAAAAATATTTACACAATAGTACTAGATTTTAAACCAAATGATATACGTGCTACTACTGCTATGGCTAAATGTTATAATTTTCTAAAACAGACAGATAAAGCCAAACAGTGGCTGAATAAAGTTCCGCAAAAGAACCAGAATAATTTTAATGTAATTAAAACAAATTGCCGAATTGATTTGGCTGAAAATAATATGAGCCGGGCAGCCCATTGGTTGAATATTACGGAACACATTAGTAACGATTCAGAATTGAATGTTATTCGCACCCTGTTTTTTATAAAAGTTAAGGAATCTGATTTGGCACTTAAACACATCAAAATGGCCATTGAAATAGATAGTTCAAACCAGGAAGCACAAGAGTTGTTGAATCAATTAAAAACATCTGCAAAAAAGGATGCACAAGCAACTCCAAATCCACCAAAATCGGTGATGTTTAAAAAGAATACTACTGATAAAGACAAAAAAATAAATCCTCTTCACCTAAAATAATTCTGTACCAAAATTTGACATTTTCTTTCTAAATTTCTTAGTACTTTTGTCCGATAAATTTTGGCAAATGATTAACAACAAAGTAGTAGTAGTGGTTCTTCCTGCATACAACGCAGCAAAAACAATTGAAATTACTTATAACGAAATTGATTTTAACATTGTTGATGATGTTATTTTAGTTGATGATTTAAGTAAAGACGACACGGTTGAAGTGGGCAAAAAACTGGGTATAAAACATATAATTATTCACGAAAAAAATACCGGCTATGGCGGCAACCAAAAATCGTGTTACAACAAAGCACTTGAAATTGGGGCCGACATTGTAATAATGCTTCACCCCGATTATCAGTACACTCCAAAACTAATTCCTGCAATGGCTAACTTGTTGGGAAGTGATTTATACCATGTTGTTTTAGGTTCGCGCATTTTAGGAAAAGGAGCCTTAAAAGGTGGGATGCCAATTGTAAAATACATTGCAAACCGCGGACTCACTTTCATTCAGAATTTATTGATGAATGCCAAATTATCTGAATACCACACCGGTTACCGTGCATTTACAAAAGAGGTTTTGGAAAGTATTTGTTACAACGAAAACTCGGATAATTTTGTATTCGACAATCAAATGCTAGCGCAAATTTGGTACGCAGGTTACGAAATTGCAGAGATTACCTGCCCCACAAAATATTTCGACGACGCATCAAGCATCAATTTAAAAAACAGCAGCATTTATGGAATTGGCGTTTTAAAAACTTCGGTGCAATACCGATTCCAAAAATGGGGTTTGTCAAAAAATAAAATTTTCCAACCAAAATAAAACCAAAATATTTTGTCGAAATTTTTACGATACGCCATATTTATTATCCCAATTATCTTTTCCTGGGTGGGATCTACTATTGAGTTAGCCAAATTTGGGAACGACCCAAACTATGTTTACCTTGTTAATGCGACTGCACTGTGCGATGGGGAAAGTGTTGGTTACATCGACCATCCGGGAACAACGGTTATGCAAATTAGTGCCGTTACAATCGCAGTAAAACACTTCTTTTCAAATCCTGAAAATGATACGCTTGTCAATCATGTTTTTAAAGACCCGCACACTTTTATTTTAGCAATCAGAAGTGTTTTTCTGATAATAAATACAATGATTCTGTTTTTGCTTGGATGGATTGCAATCAAAACAACTCGTTCAATCTGGGCAGCTCTTTTATTGCAGGCAAGCTGCTTTTTAACCGTTAATTCGCTCGATCATGTTTGGACGAAAGTATCACCGGCACCAATTTTATTTTTTATTACTTGTGTTTATGTAATCGCAATATTGTACTTCTATGCAGACAACAATAAAAAACAGTGGAAATATGGATTTACTTTTTCTTTAATTGTTGGTGCAGGAATAGTTACCAAAGCAACTTTTATACCTCTTGCTATTTTACCATTTGTAATAATTCCAACACTTAAAAGAAAGTTTTTTTATGGTTTGGGAATAATCCCTTCGTTTGTACTTTTTTCAATTCCAATAATTCCGGAATACGAAAATATGTATTTCTGGTTTCGTAATTTAAGTAGCCATTCCGGTATATACGGCCATGGAAGTAAAGGGTTTATCGACTTTCAAACCTATATTCCAAACATTGGAAAAATTATCATTAATAATCCTGTATTTGCTTTGGTCTTTATTATTGGCTTAGTAATTGTGTCAATTTCAATCCTTCAGTACTTATTAAAAAAGAAACCCATTGAGATAAATACTCAAATACTAATGGGATTGGTGGCCACTTCAGGATTTGGAATTTTGTTGGTTGCTAAGCATTACCACTCAAATCATTATTTGATTCCGGTTTTGTTATTAACCGGTATTTCTACCTTTTTTATTCTTAACCAACTTTTAAAGGCTAAAATTCCAGTTTTAATTAAGAAAAGTATCTGGCCAGTTTTGGTAGTAATACTTATTGTTGGTTTAAGTTTCTTGCAACCTGCAAAAATTAAATATTTCAAAGACGGTTATAAAATTACCAATCAGGAAATGGATTCTACTTATGCAATGATAGACCGTGATTTCACAGATTACACACAAATATATTACTACCCAAACACCTTAAATCAATACTCCGCACTTAACTTTGGAAATGTCTATTCAAAGCAAAAAATGCTTCCTTATTTAAAGGAAATATATAACGACACTTATTTCTATCATACGGGAACAAACACAATTCAGAATTGGACGAACGATGTTTTTCTGGAAGATATTGTGGAGAAACACGGGAATAAAATACTTTTAATTGGAGGTCCAAGAAACAAGGAAGTAGCTCAAAAAATCAGCGATGATGGTTTTCCTTTAATTAATATCTACAAAGGACGATTACAAGCCATTTACAAATTAGATACGGTAAGATTTAATCGGCTTCAGAATGGAGGTCAAGCTTCACTACAATATAACCTTAGTTGTGATATTGAAACGATTTCAAATCAGGGATCGCATTTTATTACATCCAATGGCGAAGAATTTGGCAATGCCAATTGCCGTTCCAATGAAAAAGCAAGGTCTGGGAAATATTCCGTTAAAATGGATGAAAAAATGCTTTTTGTAATGGAGTACCGTTTAAATAATCTTAAAGAAGGAGATTTGTATGAAGTTACAATCTGGAGACATTCTGAAGATAACAGTGGACTTTTAGTTGTTTCTTCGGATGATGCCAGGTTATTTTACAAAGCTCAGAGTGTAGCGTTAAAAACCGATGAAAATGGCTGGCAATTGCTAAGAACCAAATTTACAATTACCTCAAATCTTCAAGGCAAATCACTGAAAATTTATCTCTGGAACAAAGATAAAAAGCAAGTCTATTTTGATGATCTTTCCATTCAAAAATCAACACCAACGCTTAACTAAATTATTAAATATTTTTATTTAAATTTCACTTTGAATAAAGCAAACCACCACATTTTCAACAATAACAATCCATGTTTGAAACGAGATATATTCGTATCACCATAAATTCTTTCCTGATAGCGGATTGGCATATCAATAATTTTCAGGTTAAGTTTAAACGCTCCAAAAAGTAAATCGAAATCGCCGAACGGGTCAAAATCACCAAAGTAAGACCGGTTTGCTGTTAAGGTTAGATAATCCTTTTTAAACATCACTTTTGTACCGCAAAGCGTATCTTTTATAGGCTGCTCTAACAACCAGCTAAAAGCCATACTAAAAAACTTATTTCCCAGCGTATTTAAGAAACGCATGGCATTTTTCTCCATCGGATAAATAAGTCGGGTACCGTTAATAAAACCACCTTTATTTTGTGCAATGGCATTATAAAATTTAGGTAACTGCTCTGGAGGAACTGTTAAGTCCGCATCCAAGATCATTAAAATATCTCCAGTCGCAACGTCGTACCCAGCACGAACTGCATCACCCTTTCCTTTGCCCGGCTGTTGTAAAATTTTTATATCGTGCGTATTTTTGTATTTTTCCTGTATCTCTCGGATTTTATCCCAGGTATCGTCGGTTGAGTTCCCTTCAACAAAAAGAATTTCTATGTGTTTTCCAAAATCAGGCAAACGCAAAATTGCATTCTCAATATTACCACTTTCGTTGCGAGCAGGGATTAATACAGATGTTGAATATTTTTTACTGACATCTTCCAAATTGATATTTACTATTGGTTGTGCAAATGTATATTGATTTAAGGCAAACCAGTTAAAAACAGGTAGACGAGAAATAAACTTATTTAGGAATCCTGAAATTAATGGGATGTAAAAAGGAAATACCATTGACGAATTCTGCTTATACGTTTCAAAATCCGACAAATACAGTAGATTGGCTATGTCTTTTGTTGAAAGCCAACTTTGTTGAGGTCCCTTTTTCTTTATTCTAATAAACTCAGCAAATTTTATAAAAGGCTCCCAAAACACATTGTAATAGGTTACTATTATTTTTGTTCCGCTATGACAAACTCGATGCAACTGTTCAAATACTTGTTGAATATCCAGTAAATAACCAACCAAATTTGAAAGAATAATTACATCGTATTTTTTATCGATACTGATATCTTCAGCCGTCATACAAACAAAGTCGAGATCAGGAAACTGTCTTTTTGCTTCCCCAATCATTTTGTCACTAAAATCAATCCCGGTTTTATTCTTTCCATTTATATCGGCAATCAGTTCACCAGTTCCACAACCAACTTCCAAAACCGACGAATTATCATCAATAAAAAAATTACAATATTCGGTAATGCTATTCCAATAATACCCTTTTCGTTTTCGATACTTAATTCTTGTACTAGCTGTCGTATTAAAGTATTCCTTTAGTTTTGTTCTTTTGGCTTCGTAAATTTCCATTATAAATTTAGATTATTCTAGTCTGTTTGTTGTATCAATTACTCTGCAATTTCACTTCTAAAAAAACTCATTCCGGCCACAAACTTAGAATTTTTATCTAACCTGAACGGGAATTGAGTGCTTATCTTATTCGCCTCTTTATCTAATTCCATATCATATTTTAACTCTACCACCACTTTTTGTCCTTCAGAATGTTTAAAATTAAAACTATTCCATGATGGACGAAGGTTGTAATACTCCAGATCGCTGTCAACGGTTATTCTGAATTTCTTATCAAAAGTTGAAAAATAACTTCGCAAATAAGAATTCAATAAAACCGGTTGTAAACAAGCAATTCGTTCACTTATTTCTTCCGGCAAGTTTGCTTTTTCAAAAACATTTTTTAATTCAGAGGCATCAAAATGAGCTTTGTAGATAATAAAATCAGGAAGTGCGAACGACTTTTTTGTTCCCGCCAATCCCTTTTTAATTTTGAATTCTAGAATTGGAGAAACAGCTTTTCCAAAAATATCGTCATACCAACGAATCCGAGCCTTCCATCTATTCCCATTTCCAAAAAGATTATCGAAATAACAATCTAAGCCCGGCGTATCGAAATAAATATTATTTACCCTTCTTGGATGAAAAGCAGACACAAAAAAAGCACTGTTTTGTTTTACAACAGCCTCCGTTTGATGACGTGACCATTGATTTGCAACAAACTTTCTTTCGTATCGATAAGTATTTAATTCAGTATAAGCACTGTTCATTCTTAGCTCTTTTAAAACGAATTATTGTCTACAAAAGACACCCTTGTTTCAGGACTTATTTCATTCATTTTATTCTTGAAAAGCTGCAGGTTTTCAGTACTTTTTATTTCCACCCAAAAAGCTGCTTCAATATTCTCCGAAGACTCATCGTAACGAACCAGTTTTGAAGCTTTAAAATTTTGCTGAACAAGTGAATCTATATTTTCCAAAGCTGGTTTTCCTCCTCCATTGCAACTTACCGTTAAGTATAAATTCTGCTGGCGAGTTTTTTTCGAGCTTAAATGTTTGCCCCAAATAACCGCAAGCAATACAATTGCACCAATAATAGTAACAATTCGTTGGTTGGCTCCCATTCCTAATCCAATGGAAATGGTAAAAAACAAATATGCCAGTTCTTCTGGTTCTTTAATGGCCGAACGAAAACGTACGATAGACAACGCACCCACCAAACCCAAAGAAAGTGCCAACGACGATTTTACAATGGAAATAATAAGCATTGTTGTAAATGCGATTAAAAAAAAGTTAGCCGCAAATGCTTTTCTCCCCGACAAACTTTTTGCACAACGCGAATAGGTATATTCCAAAACAAACGACAGCACCAAAATGATACCTGCATTTATTAGAAAATCGATAATAGAAATTTGTGCATTTTCGGTAATTAAAAACCGCTGAAATAGATTCCACTTATCCATAATATTTTTTTATTGATATAATTTTAAAGCTAATTTTTTCTCTCTTCCTTCTATTAGTTTTCCATTCAATTTTAAAGTTGACCCCAACTCTATTTGGTGAAAAACCACATTATCTTTCATTTTTAAATTCTCAATTTCAATTTTTGCCGGTCCGTATTCCGGCTTTTTCACAAAGGCAACCAGTCCATAAACGGTTGTATTCATACTTATTTTATCCAAGAGAACAGTCGATAAATCTTTTGCTGCAACACCAATATTTGCCTTTTCTATCTCGCAATTGGTAACCATTAACAAAGAATTCTCTCCTCCCGAAATTGCTTTATCGGTTATTTCAAACATTTTACAGTCTGCAATTTTTACCTGGCTACCCGAAAAATCAATTGCATCGTTTCCAATATTTTTAAAAGTACAGTTAACTACTTCGCCGGTACAAAAATCGGAATCAAAAGCATCTGCAAATGTATTCTCAAAAGTGCAATAATTGGCATTAAAATTAGAACGAACCACATTTAAGGCATCGTCACAATTTGAATTACTTGCAAAAATACAATTGTCAAAATCAACATCGGCCTCGTAAAAAGTAACTGCCGAAGGGGTTTGCCAACCTCCTTTTCCAATTTTACTTAAACCCGTAAAATATACATACTGAAGTTTTGATCTGCTGTTGGCTTGCAAAACATTAAAACCATTTGCAGTTCTGTCTGAAGATCTTATTTCTATTGGGTTTATTTCGGTCCCTTCCATTACAACCGTTGAAAACGAAAAGAAACCAGCATTTTTTACAAAATCAATTTTTGTTCCTGCTTTAAACCTTACTATTTTATTGGCCGGAATTATTAGGTCCTCATCAAATGTATAATCACCATCAAAAACAATTGTATTTTCAATCCACGGCAGGTCCGTAGTTTTACTTTCATTTAATGCATTCTGACGTGATGAAAAGTTTTGTGGCTGATTCCAATTGCTAATTTCAGTTTCATACATTTCCTTATTTATTGATAAAAGAACTTTGACAGGTTCTCCATCAAGTGGAATTGAAAGTCCAGAATTATCAAGGCCATTAAAAGGCTCCAAATTATTTCCATCCTCAAAACTAACAGGCAATTGGTCATTCATAAATGCACCCAATACTTTCACCTGCAAATTTGTAAAATTCAATAGTTCAATTTGTTTCTTTTCCGAATTATAAAAAGCATGAATTTGAAAGGGAATCAGGTTTTCGTTAATGTCTTTTGTAAATTCCTTTTTAAACTTAATATCATCGATTGCATTTGCTGCTTCACCAATTTTTGCAACATTAGTTTCAATACCCGGAAGGTTATTCCGTATAAACTCAGCCTGCGATTTAATAAACTCAAAATTGAAATTATAAGCCGGAAATTCTCGATGTATTAATTCTGAAAGTGAATCAGTTTCATTTTTGTATTTTGAAACAATATCCTCTACAAAATCAAGCTTACTGAATTTCTCTAAATTTTCAATGTATTTCCGATTAAAAAGAGAATCAGAAAAAACCTGAAACAGCATCAATTCTTCCTTTTTTAAAGATGCAATTTTGGAGGGATTTAGAAGTCCGGTTACTGGTTCATCAATTCTTTTATAAATGCCGGTTTCTATAAATCCATCGAAAGCGATTGGTTCCAGCAGTCCAACAACCGGATTGTAATAATATCGTTGATTGTGCCAGGCAAAACCATGATAAGCCTGCGTGAGATCCATTAGTGCATAATAAGCTGCCAACTTATCTACATCAAATATTTCAGAGACGGTTTTTGTTCTGTTTTTATATTGAAACAAAAGATTTTGTGCCTCCTCAAATTGTTTTGTTTTTAAGGAATCTGCTGTTATTTGTCCCTCCTTAAATGGAATTATTTTTGAAGCTGAAAAAAAATCGATGTCCCATCCTCTTTGCGTAACTTTTGTTTCGATTACTGTTTGCCAGAAAACAGACTCGTTAAATCGAATAATTGGACCTTCTCTTCGATTGCGACTTTCTACCAACTGCTTTTCGAAATGCTCTTCCCAGGCATAAATCCCCAATGGAATTTTATTGATTTGCACAGGAACAAATCCATACCTTGTTGTTAAAACATCTTCTTGTTCAAATATTTTGTGGGCAATCCATTCGTGCAAAAAATAACGGGTTGATGGGTTTTGAATAGAAAAAGTCCGAAGTCCATTCCATGCAAATTCTTTTTTCAACTTGATACGATACGACCATTTTTGTCCTTGCAAATGATCTATTAAATCGCCCTTTAAACGAAGATTTCCATTTAAAAAGTCATTGCCCGAAAAAAGCACCATTTTAGAATAATCCTCATCTGAATTTACCAAAACAGTAGTTTCAAAAGCAGTTAATCGTTTAGCACCAAGTTTTGCCAAATCTCTTTCATCAACATGTAACTGAAAGCCAGGCACATCAGAATAGTCGGGATATTCTTTATTCCTTCTATGAACAATACTTAAATCGTCGAAATAGATGGTATCTCCACCATTATTCCAAAGATAGATTTTCATCTTTCCACCATAAAAGTTAGGTGGAACAAAGTACTCAGCAGAAATTTTATGCCAGCCATCTTCTCCCTCCTCAATTACTTCTTTTGCGGCGTAATAAAATCCCTTACCACCATCAATTGAAATTACACCATTTCTGTTTTTACTTTTTCTCCAGGCAGTAATTTGCAAATAGTCATCAGGTTTTACATTCTTTAAATCGGTAGTTAAACCGTAAGGATTTCCAGGAAATAATTTGATTGAATACTTTCCTGTATAAGCAAAATCTGCCGATTGGCTGCCGGGATTTTGAAAATAAATATTTTGCTGATTGACTTCGCTAAATTCATTTTTACTTAAATCAATTTTCTCTACATCGCACAAATAGCTTACTACGTCATTGTCCTTACCCTGCTGAACCGAAGAACATGCAGAAATTAGAAAAAGAAGAAAAGTATATAT
This sequence comes from Bacteroidota bacterium, assembly GCA_013203755.1. Classification (GTDB taxonomy): domain Bacteria; phylum Bacteroidota; class Bacteroidia; order Bacteroidales; family Prolixibacteraceae; genus Draconibacterium. The sequence continues at coordinate 2,266 of JABMPI010000220.1, read as the reverse complement.
TAACAGATTTGTAGCGAACTTCATTTTTGAAAATATGAAAAGCCAAAAATAACAAATCAGAAACATTCTTATAACTTTGTACTACCTTTTTTTTTACAATGAGAAAACAAACAATACAAATACTACTTTTTATATTTGCTTTTTTGAATATTCAAGGGTTGAATGCTCAAAATGCCATCTATCATGGCAGCATTGAAAACGACAAAGCCAATTCACTGGTGGAGTTCGATGAGCATTTGTATATTCTTGGCACAACTCGCAAAACTCATAAAAGTTCTACTGATTATTATTTACTACAACTTAATCTTAACGGAAGTTTAAAAAACAAAACTGTATTTGGTGGATCACATGGAGATTATGGAAAACACTTGCTTGTTAACAAAAATGGAATTTATATACTTGGAAAAACATGGGACGGTGGTTACCCAAATAACGACATGTATTTGCATAAACTTGATTTTGGTGGAACAAAAGAATGGTCGAAATATTATGGAGGCGAAAAAAATGATTTAGGCCATAAATTTATTGAAACCTTAGATGGTAGTTTTGCTCTGGTTGGGCACAATCGTAGCCTCGATAATTTTGGCGATGTATATTTGGTAAAAGCAGATAAGGAAGGAGAATTAATTTGGGAGACACATTTTGGAGATCGTTATATCGACCATGGTTTTGATGTTATTGAAAATAAAAATGGAGAATTTATTGTTGTTGGAACAAAAGGTGGTTTTTACAATCCAACCAGCACCGATTATTTAAATCACGATGCAGATATTTTTGTTATTAAAACGAATCAACTTGGAGAAGAGATTTGGTCGAAAACATTTGGTGGAACCAGTCACGATTGGGCAAAAGGAATAATAACAGCACCAGATGGCGGATACTACATTTGTGGTTCGACACAAAGTGAGGGTGCAGGAAGTTTCGATTTCTTTCTTATGAAAATGGATGAAGATGGCAATCAAATTTGGTTGAAAACTTATGGTGGAGCTGACTTTGATTATGGAGAAAGTGTAGTTCTCAGTGCAGATAATCAATTGTTATTATTGGGCACAAGCGCCAGTTACTCGAATAATTACAAACCTAATCACTTACTGGTAAAAACAGATTTAGAGGGTGAGCTTATTTGGGAAAATACTTTTGGTGGCGACGGTTCTGATTACAGCAGTGCGATGATTGCCACTGTAGATTCGGGTTGTATTTTTACAGGTTGGACAGATCATGGAGAATTTGGAAAAAATGATATTGTATTGTTTAAGATAGACAAAAATGGAAACACGGATCTATTGTCTTCCCTTCCACCTCAAGTAGACTCAATTAAGCAAATCAAAGTTTTCCCAAATCCGGTCGAGAATAAATTTTCGGTTATTATTGATTCAAAACAATCATCGAATCTAGCTCTTCAACTATATAATCCACAAGGGGCTTTGGTTTATACTGATATCGTAGTACCAAACATTCAAAACTCTTATCAACCTTTCATTACTTCGGGCATGTATATGTTTAATATTTTAAACAACGGCAATGTTGTTTTCCGGGGTAAATTGGTATTTAAATAATATTTTATTGGGCAACGGTAGAATCAAGATCGTGGAATTGCCAGTTTAGCCAGCCGGTTTCAGGCACATGCTTAAATTCGATAAACCAATCGCAGGGAGAATTTTCGCGTTCTTCGGCATCTTTAAATTTGCTTCTATTAAGGCCCGTTCCTAAAAACTGAATACCATCATCAGACACAGCATCTATTCGTTGCGAGCCCATGTCGCCCATTAATAAAATAACCTTCACCCCACGTTTTTCAACTTCAATTAAACGCGGATATATTTCGTTTATAAAAGTTGCATCTGCATTGTCGCAAGTAAAACTAAATCGTTTAAGATTACTTTGTGCATATTGGTATGGCGAAGGCAACCCGGGCACGTTCTCCCAAATTCCATGATGCATTATTAATATTAAATGTGAGGATTCTTGGATGGTATCGCATAAATTAACAAGAATTCGGTATTGGTCGTTCAACATTTCGCAATGAAAAGGAGTTAAGCATGTATTAAGTAACATGTAGCTAATACCTTTGTAAGTACTTGTATAATATGATTTTTTGCCGCTGATTTCTTCCACCCAATTCCAGTTCCCATTTCTGGCGTCGTGGTTTCCAAACGCCCAATGTGTATTTGGGTGCTGCAAATCAAAAAGTCCATCAAGATATTCAATAGTAGTATATTCTAATGTGGCCTCAGAACAAACGTCACCGCCAAGCCAAATACCATCG
>JABMPI010000219.1 GCA_013203755.1 Bacteroidota bacterium | reverse complement strand
TTATGATTGTCCGGAAGAAGCAGGTTTAGCTAAATTCAATGGTTGTCCTGATACGGATGAGGATGGAGTTCAAGATTCAAAAGACAAATGTCCAAATACTCCTAAAGGTTGTCCGGTAGACGCTGATGGTTGTCCACTTGATTCTGACGGCGACGGTGTAATTGACTGTGAAGATAAATGCCCAACAGTAGAAGGACCAGCAAGTAACAATGGTTGTCCTGATTGGTCTGAAATTAAACTTTCTGCAATTTTGTTTGAACTTAATAAAGCAATTTTAAGCGATGAAGGTAAAGCAGAACTAGATAAATTAGCGCAAACATTAAATGCAAGTAAAGAATACGATCTTGTAATTGGTGGTCACGCTTGTAATGTTGGTACTGAAGATTACAATCTGAAGTTATCGGAAAAAAGAGCTCAGGCCGTTGTTAAATATCTTTTATCGAAAGGTGTTAACAATGCATATGTTGGTTCTAATAACTGGGGTGAAAGTAAACCTGCAGTAGAAAATAATTCAAGAAGCAACAGAAAACTTAACCGTAGAGCTGAGTTTGAAGTAGCAAAAATTAGAAAATAAAATTCCATTTTTAAAATAAACTTGAAAAGCTCTGTCATTTGACAGGGCTTTTTTTTATTCTTATCAATCTAATATTGTAAAATGCTATCTTTGCCGCTCTTAAAAATACTTTAAAATGAAAATCGAAGATATTATACAAAAAGGAGTTAAAACAGCATTAACCGAATTATATGATTTTGCTCCGTCAGACAATCAAATTCAAATACAAAATACGCGAAAAGATCTTGAAGGAGATTTGACTGTTGTTGTATTTCCATTTCTTAGATTTTCAAAAAAATCGCCAGAGCAAACAGGGGAAGATATTGGTAAATTTCTTCTGAAAAATATTGAATTTGTTGATTCATTTAATGTTATCAAAGGATTTTTAAATTTAGATATTAGCAAGAAATTTTGGGTCGAGAATTTATTTGAGGCTTATTTAAACGAAGATTTTGGAATAGCTAACGAAAACGAAGAGTCAAAAACGGTAATGGTAGAATACTCTTCGCCAAATACAAATAAACCACTTCATTTAGGACATATCCGAAATAATTTGCTCGGATTTTCAATTTCAGAAATATTAAAAGCAAGTGGTAATAAAGTTATAAAAACAAACATTGTTAACGACCGCGGAATTCATATTTGCAAGTCGATGTATGCATGGCAAAAATGGGGAAATGGAAAAACACCCGAGAATTCGGGAATGAAAGGCGACCATTTAGTTGGACAATATTATGTAGAATTTGACAAACATTATAAAGCCGAGGTTGCAGAGTTAATAGAAAAGGGTATCTCTAAAGAAGATGCAGAGAATCAGGCTCCTTCAATTTTGGCTGCTCGCGCGTTGTTGTTAAAATGGGAAGCAAAAGATGAGGAAACAGTAACCCTGTGGAAAACCATGAACGAATGGGTCTACAAAGGTTTTGAAGTAACTTATAAAACGTTGGGTGTTGATTTCGATAAAATTTATTACGAGTCGGAAACTTACTTGACAGGAAAAGACGAAGTGCTACGCGGATTAAAAGAAGACACTTTTTATCAGAAAGAAGATGGTTCGGTTTGGGCAGATTTAACGGATGATAAATTAGACCAAAAAATACTATTGAGAAGCGATGGAACTTCTGTTTATATGACCCAGGATATTGGAACTGCAAAAATGCGTTTCGAAGATTACTCCATCGATAAAATGGTTTACGTGGTGGGTAACGAACAAAACTACCATTTTCAGGTGTTAGCCATGTTACTTGATAAGCTGGGATACGAATGGGGCAAAGGCTTGTATCATTTCTCTTATGGAATGGTTGAACTACCTTCGGGCAAAATGAAGTCGCGCGAAGGAACAGTTGTTGATGCTGACGATTTAGTTGAAGGCATGATTGAGGTAGCCCGTAAAGTTTCCAATGAATTGGGTAAACTAAGTTCACTTTCTGAAACGGAAGCAAAAGAGACGTACCGAATGATTGCTTTAGGAGCTTTAAAATATTTCATTTTAAAAGTTGATCCGAAAAAAAACATGCTTTTTAATCCTGAAGAATCTATCGATTTTAATGGAAATACAGGGCCATTTATTCAATATACTTATGCACGAATCCAATCTGTAATACGGAAAGGAATTGATAAAGGAATTACAATTAAGAAGGAGATAAATATTGAATCGCTTTCGACAAAAGAGAAAGATTTATTAAAACGAGTTAATCTATTCCCAGCTACTGTTGAAGAAGCTGCAAATAATTATAGTCCTGCTGTTATTGCCAATTACTGTTACGAACTGGTAAAAGAATACAACCAATTTTATCACGACCACTATATTTTAGGTGAATTAAACGAAGAGACCAGAAATTTTAGGCTGATCTTGTCATCTACTGTTGCCAGTGTTATAAAAAAAGGAATGAATTTACTTGGTATTGAAATGCCGGAACGTATGTAAAAAGAAAAAGGAGGAGAGCTTAACGTCTATTTTTTCTTTTTAGCTTTAAAATTCCGCAATTCCTTTTCGTTATCGCGTAATAATTTTTTCCAGTTGTTATCCGTGTCTTTTGTGAAATCCAGAGTTTCACGATAAGCATTTCTTTCAATTTCAAGCACGGTAATTTCCTTACCTAAAAAAGTTTCTATTTCAGCTAATAAGTCTTTTTCATCGGAACTACTAAATGAAATTGCTTGTCCTTTTTTTGAGCCACGGCCTGTTCTCCCTACCCTGTGAACATAGTTTTCAACAACTTCCGGCAAATCGTAATTTACAACAAAATCAACGTTGGGAATATCAATTCCACGCGCACTAACATCGGTGGTGATTAGTAATTTTACATATCCTCTTTTAAATCGATCGAGGGTGATTGTACGTTCTTCCTGCTCCTTATCGCTATGAATGGTTTCACTTTCTATTTTAACCCGTTCCATCGCTTTCTTTACACGTTCTGCACGTACTTTTGTTCTTACAAAAACTAATATTTTACTTTCCGGGTTTTCATCTACCAGCCGTTCCAAAAACGCCCGTTTATCATCCATTTCAATATAAGCAACTTTGTGTTCTATATTTTTGGCCACCGGATCTTTAGGTGAAACCTGAATTCTAATAGGTCTGCTAACTAATGAATAAGCTAACTTTTTAATTTTTGGGTTTATTGTTGCCGAAAAGAAAAGCGTTTGCCTTTTTTTCGGTAGAAATCGAATTAAGTCGTTAATGTCTTTAATAAATCCCAGGTCGAGCATATAATCTGCTTCATCCAAAATCAAGGTGTCTACCCGGTGCAAATTTATATATCCCTGGCTCACCAAATCGAATAAACGACCCGGTGTAGCAACTAAAATATCAACGCCACTTTGTAATTCATCAATTTGAGGTGCTTGTTCAACTCCTCCAATAATTCCGGTAGATTTTACACCAGTATTCTGAGCAATCGATTTAAAAACTTCAGTTATTTGTTGAACTAATTCGTGCGTTGGAGCCATTACCAAACATTTAATCCCATCGGCTCGTCCTACTTTTTTTGCACGTTGTATTTTATGAATTACAGGAATAGCAAAGGCAGCCGTTTTACCTGTTCCGGTTTGTGCAATTGCCAAAACATCCTCACCTTTTAAAATGGGAGGAATAGCTTTAAATTGGATATCGGTTGGACGGCGGAAATCTTGCTTTGCCAGGTTCTTTTTTATTTCGAAAGAAATAGAATAATCCTCAAACTTCATTTGTAACTTATTTGTGAGTACAAAGATAGTTGAAAGTCTGACAAACAAAGCAGTAAAGAGAAATTCACGGTTTGAATTTATTATTCAGTAATAAATAATCAATACTAACTTTTAAAGCGATGCCCAAATGCGTGCCAACGAAAATCCGGGAGCTTTTATTTCTAAATCCAGAAAGTAACCAAAAGGGGTTTGAGCAGTTTCAAATCCAGTATTATGTAGGCGTATTTCTGCCAAATCAAATAGTTTTTTGGTAAACTCTACCGAGGCTTTTGATTCTGATAAATGGGCAAAAGAATGAAGAATTACGCTTTTACAGTTATTTTTTCTGGCTGTCCATTTCAGGTGGTTCACCAATTTTTTTTCGCGACTTTTTACATCCTTTTCTTCATCACTCTCTTCAACCTGAATAAATGCCAAAATAGAATCTTTAAAAACTGCACCTTCCGAAATCTCTTCTGCACTATCTAAGTTTTTTTGTGCTGGCTTATAACCAAACTCATCCACGTACATCACCAATACTTTCATCAATTACTATTTTAAAAATATAAATATAGTTGATTGTGGTATTCTTTTCTCAAACAATTAGTTTTCTACTTTACCCAATAATTCCAAGCCCAATTTCTCTGTCCATTCACAAAGCTCTGCAACTTGTTCATCAGAAAGTTTGGCCTCTTTGTGCATCATTACATAGGATTTTAGGGGCATCTTTTTTCGTTCCAATTCCTGGCAGATTTCTTCAAGTGTTTCAATTTTTCCAAAAAGATCCATCTCTCCCCAGTCCGAAAAGTTTATTTCCTTTTTCCCTTCTTCTACATGGCGATTTACCATCCATGAAACAGGCGAAATACTGTGATACCACGAATACCTGGTTTGATTTGAATGACAGTCCAGACAGGCATTTTGTATAACAGCTTTTATGTTTTCAGGAATTTTCTCCTTTATTAAAATATGATTTATTGTAATTTCTCCCAGATTCTTTTCGGGATGAAAAAACTGCATGGTTACAAATGCAACCGAAACTAATATCAATAGTATTTTAAATAGCTTTTGCATGTTAAATTGAATAATTATCAGAAGCTAAATATAAAAAAAAACCTCAATTGAAGAAATCTATTTTTTATAAAACAGTATTCAATGTCGTTTAGTTAAGGATAATAGTCTTCGACTACGCTCAGACCTGACTGTCACCCTG
>JABMPI010000218.1 GCA_013203755.1 Bacteroidota bacterium | reverse complement strand
GTGTAACTCTGTGCTACTTTGTGTAACTCTGTGAAATAGCTATTACACCAAGTACCACTAAGAATACTCAAAGTTTCACAAAGGAAAATATAAGTCAAATCATATGAAAAATATATTTCTAATTGCAAGCCTAATTCTATTCACAACTTTTAGTTTACCTTCAAAAGCAAGCAACCTAACCGCCAACGTCTCTTCAATAGACATCACCCCACCCCTTGAAATGAAATACACATTAGGTGGATATGGCGAACGTATGAACAAACCTGCAGAAGGCATCCACGACAGGATATGGGCAAAAGCGCTGACACTGAAAAATAGAGATCAAAAATATGCGATTATCACCCTCGATATTCTTGGACTCCCTTCCAACGTAAAAAAAGATCTCTTGAAAAGAGTTGCCGGACAAGGTTGGACAAAAGAGAACATCATGCTATTACCCAGCCATTCTCATGGAAGTCTGGAAATGGCAGCACTCAACAGCAAAAATTTACTAAATAGTCCGCAAATTGGTGTATTTCAACCGGAACTGCTGGATTTTATTTTAGACAAACTGGAAGCATTAATTAAGGATGCCGATCAAAATTATCAATCGGTAAAAATTGGTACACAAAGTAAACATATTGATGGATTGAACCGTAACCGCCGAAGAGATCCAAATGTTGATAATGAGCTAATAGTTACACGGGTTGATCTAAAAAATGGAAATCCACTGGCTGTATTAGTAAACTGGACCGCCCACCCTACTTTTATTGGTGGTTCTGACATGTTGGTTTCGGCTGAATGGCCCGGCTATTTGCAAAACGAACTTCAAAAAATGATAGGCAGCGGTGTTACAGCAATGTATTACAATGGAGCGGAAGGAGATCAGTCACCGATTCTTGACACACCCGGAAATGCATACGAAAAAGTGGAGGTTTACGGAAAAAAAATAGCCGGTAAAGCATTTGATATTTACAGTGAGATTCAACCCAAAAAGGTAAAAGCGTTTGATTTTAGTTACCATACCATTCAATTACCCGAACACAAAGCACATCCAACTTTTATGGAAACCGGAGGTGAAGAATACGGCTTAGATGAAAATACCGTAAAATTGGTAATGAATATGTTAGGTCCTACAGAAGTTGGATTGGGAGCTGTAAGAATCGACGATTTTGTTATCTCGGGAGTTCCCGGTGAAATGACTGCTGTGCTTGGGCAAAAAGTAAAAGAAGCCGTGAAAAACAAATCTGTAAAATATGTGGCAATTGGAGGACTTGCCAACGAATGGATTAGTTACATCCTAACAAGCGACCAATATATTAATGGTGGCGGATACGAATCGAGCGTAAGTTTTTATGGCGCCGGTTTAGGGGAAATTATTTCAGATGAAGTTGTAAAAACAGCAAAACCAATTACCAAAATCAAATAAATTTTAAATCAACTTTCTAAATGAGAAATCAATTTATTCAATACTTTATAATCAGCCTACTATTTTTTTCAACGGGAATTTTGTCTGCTCAAACAGTGGATTTAAGCAAGTCCACAATTCTTGCTTCATCAACAATTAAATCACCTGTTAGGGAAACTGCAATTAAGGTTTTACAGGAAGAAGTGGCTAAACGAACAGCTTTAAACCTTCAGTCCGGTTCCGACTGGGGGAAAGCCATAACAATTGCATTGGCTACCATAAACGACGATGAAATTAGTGGGGAACAAGTACCAAAACGCTCCGGTAAAAACTTGCCCGAATTGAAGGAAGAAGGTTATCGTCTTCTTCATGAAAATAAAGATGGGAAAGAGATTCTTTGGATTATTGGAGCAGATAATCGTGCAGTAATTTTTGGAATTGGAAAGTTGTTACGGACAGCCAGCTTGTCGTACAAAAAATTCATTTTAAATGAAAGCATCGATTTTGCCACATCGCCCATGCAATCCATTCGCGGTCATCAAATTGGTTATAGAAATACTGCGAATTCATGGGATGCATGGACACTTGAGCAATATGACCAATACATTCGCGAATTGGTAATTTTTGGAACCAATGCCATTGAGAATATTCCGTTTGTGGCAAAAGACGAAAGTCCGCATTTTAAAATTGATCCGCAGGAGATGGAAGTTAACATGAGCAACATTTGTGCTTCGTATGGTATTGACTATTGGGTTTGGACACCCGCTTCATTCGACCTGACAGATCAGGAAAAAAGGGTGGAAGCACTCCAAAAACATGAAGCATTTTATAAAGCTTGTCCGCAGTTAAATGACATTTTCTTTCCGGGAGGCGATCCCGGTCATAACCACCCAAGTTTGGTTCTTCCCTTCTTAAAAGATTTACAGAAAAAATTAGTAAAATATCATCCCGAAGCAGGAATTTGGATTTCGCTGCAAGGTTTTAGCGCCGAGCAAATCGACTATTTTTATACCTACCTGGAAGAAAACGATCCGGATTGGTTACGTGGCGTTGTTTCCGGCCCAAGTAGTCCTTCAATTTCAGGAACACGCCATCGTCTGCCGGCGAAATACAAACACAGGCATTACCCGGATGTTACTCACAATGTACGTTGCGATTATCCTGTGGTTAACTGGGATCAGGCTTTTATGCTAACCATTGGTCGCGAAGGAATTAATCCGATGCCCAACTACTATTCAAAAATACATGCTCAATATGCACCGTTTACCGATGGTTTTGTTTCGTATTCTGATGGTTGCCACGACGATGTAAACAAAGTAATTTGGAGCATGCGCGGTTGGGATTTGGAATCTGAGCCCCGTGATATTATGATTGATTATTGCCGTTACCATTTTGGAGCAGACTTAGCAGAAAAAGCCGCCAACGGAATTTTTGGATTAGAAAACAACTGGAATGGCCCGATAAAAGAAAATGGAGGAATTGAAACCACTTTCGAATTTTGGAAAGAACTGGAAACGGAAAATCCTCAACTCTCAAAAAACTGGCGATGGCAAATGCTTGTGCTTCGTGCTTACTACGACACTTACCAGCGAAGACGTAAAATCTACGAAACAGATCTTGAAAAAGAGGCAAATAAAATATTGGCTACTGCCACAGAAATTGGTTCAGAGAAAGCGATGAAAAAAGCATTGGCAAAAGTTAATGAAGCCGACACTAAACCTGTTGCACAGAATTTATACGCCAAAATTTTAGAATATAGTGATGCCCTTTTTGAATCAATTGGTTTACAAACTGATGTTGAAAGATATCAAGCTTCCAATTCGCAACGTGGTTGCATACTTCAATTTGTCAATTACCCGCTAAACAACCGTTGGTGGCTGGAAGATGAGTTCAATACAGTTGCCGAGATGGAAACTGAAGAAGAAAAATTGGAAAGACTTGAAGTAATCCGCACATGGGAAAACCCTGCTCCTGGAAGTTACTACGATAATGTTTCGAATATTGAAACCGGCAAACGCGTGTCAACCACCTCATACGATGCCTGCGATGTTGCCTGGCGGGAAGGCGGAACAACACGAAAGAGATTATCGTCACAGTTATTTCAGGCAAGCCCTGTTATAGATTACGAATATCTTGATTTTAATGGAAGGTACAGAATTCGTTGTTCAGGAAGAGGAGATTGTCTGCTTCGTGTTGATGAAAAAAGGCTCGAACCAATTGCATATGACAAAGAAATTGGCGGATTTAAAGAGTTTGTTGTTCCAATGGAGTTAACGCAGGATGGAAAAATTAGAGTCACTTTTGATATCCCCGAAGAGTCGCACATTCGTTGGAGTAGCCAGTCAGCTATTTCTGATGTTTGGGTGATTAAGAAATAGGAAGAAAACAATTACAAGCAATATAGAAACAGAGTTATCTTTTGCCCCCGATAAAAATAGGGGCAGGCTGTTTGGCTTTAGCCAACGGTTAAAAGCTAAATAAAAAAAGAAAGGGTTTTAGCCCTAAATGGGTTAAAACCCAATAATGATTGTTATTTAAAATTCCGTCCCATGAATGGGACGGCAAAAGATAAAGCAACTATTTTCACACTTGCTGTTTATGCCGGAGAATAACAAAAAGATAAATGAACGGGGTTCAGCCCTTTAATAATAAAATATTTTACACCGTCCTTTAGGGCGGTGATCACGGAAAAACTAGAAAACACGGCTTTAGCCTTTAATAACAGTTTTAAAGGCTAAAGCCAGGAGTTTTCAAAATTGATATATCACCAAGCTAAAGCATGGTGCAAAAAAAAGCCTTAAAAAGAGGCAGGATTACATATAACTATTGAAATAAAAACTGTTGAAAACGATAAATATTAATACGATGAAACAAACATGGCACAGGATCTTGACCTACAAGAAAATGATTATAATGCATATCAATTTTCTTGTCTTGTATCTTGATTCTTGCGTCTTGAATCTAATTTAAACATCAATGAAACATCTACACAAACTTTGGTTCGCAATTGCAATAATTGGATTTTCGTGCACCAGCGAAAATGAAACGAAGCTCGATCTTTCCAACGCAACTATTCTTATTTCACCTGAAATAAAAGCACCGCTTAATAATACGGTTGGTGAAGTATTAACAGAAGAAATAAGTAAACGAACCGGCCTGGAGTTGAAAATTGATAACAACTGGAATAGCAAAACAATTATCGCATTTGCACTTTCAAGCGATAAAAACTTATATGGAGAAGCAGTTTCACAAAGATCTGGTGAAAATCTACCCGAGTTTATGGAAGAGGGTTTCCGACTCTTTTATGAAAAAAAAGGGAGTACAAATATTCTCTGGGTTATTGGAAACGATGGAAGAGGCGTACTTTTTGGAATTGGTCAGTTATTACGGATTGCTGACACGAGTGAAGGAACAGTTTCACTTTCAAAATCTATTGATTTAGCCAGTTCTCCAGAATATTCTATTCGCGGTCACCAATATGGATATCGCATGACAGCCAATTCATGGGATGCCTGGACTATTGAAGAATTTGACCAGCACTTCCGCGAGCAGGTACTTTTCGGGGCAAACAGCATCGAGGGAATTCCATTTCAGGATGAACGTATTGATACACTTATGAAATACCCGAGAGAAGTGATGAATGTAGAGTTCAGCAAAATTTGCGAAAAATATGACCTTGATTATTGGGTTTGGGCAGCAGCTGAGATTGAACTAAAAGATAATAAACAACATCAGGCTGAATTGGATAAAATGGAAACTTTCTTTAAAGCATGCCCCCGCTTTGATGCTGTATTTTTTCCAGGTGGAGATCCGGGAGAAAACCATCCTTCTGAAGTTTTGCCCTTTCTCGAAGAAATGACAACCATCATGCACAAATATCATCCTAACGCTACCATGTGGATTTCATTACAAGGATTTAACAGGAAAAAGGTAGAGTACTTCTTTAACTATCTTAAAGAAAAAAATCCAGACTGGCTAACAGGCGTGGCAAACGGGCCAAGCAGTCCACCCCTTAAAATTGAACGTGAACTTTTACCTGAAAAATACAAAATCCGCTCGTACCCCGATCTTACTCACACCGTGCGTTGCCAATTTCCGGTTAAAAAATGGGATCAGGCTTTTGCATTAACCGAAGGGAGAGAATGCACCAATCCTCAACCGCTTTATTATGCCGAAATTCATAACAATGACGCTCCTCATACCGATGGCTTCATTTCATATTCCGATGGTGTGCACGACGATGTGAATAAAATCGTTTGGAGTCAAATGGCCTGGAATACCAAAAATGATCCAAAAAATATAATGGCTGAATATTGTAGCTTTTTCTTCGGATCAAGTATTGCCAAAGAAGCGGCAGAAGGTATTTTGGCACTTGAACAAAACTGGGTTGGCCCGCTACTGGGAAATCCGGTTATTAGCGAAACCTTAAATCTTTGGAAAAAACTTGAAGCAGAGAATCCTCAGTTAGCTGGAAACTGGAGATGGCAGCAAATGGTTATGCGTGCTTATTACGATGCCTACATTCAGCAACGCCAGGCTTACGAGAAAAAACTGGAAGCTGAAGCTAACGATATTCTGGCTAATGCAAAAACCCTTGGAGCAGATAAAGCCATGGAGCAGGCTTTAGCACACGTTCAACTTGCCGATAAAGAATTAGTGGCTCAGGATTTAAAACAAAAAGCGATGTATTACATCGACGAATTGTTCAAATCTGTAAGCCTGCAAACCAGCATGACATTACATAATGCCG
>JABMPI010000217.1 GCA_013203755.1 Bacteroidota bacterium | reverse complement strand
CGTACCCCCTTTCCTGTGTCCAATTACACTGAATCCCCCCCAGTGAATAAAAATTCCAAATTTGGCGTCTTCGAACCAGGGAGCAACAGGAATCTTTTTTAATGATTCCCAGTTGGGCTCGTATTTTACCACAGATTGCTCTGAGGTTTTGTTTGGCACATTACATGCGAAAATTAAAATCACGAATATTAATACAATCCACTTTGTCATAATTTGTTATTTATTGTTCAACTTTAATGAATCTCACATTGTGCAATTTCAGTCCTTCACGATGATGATTGGGGCCCATATTTACCCACGATAAAGGTTTATCCCATCCATAAAAACAGTTTTGAGGCCTTGTTTTGATATACTGATTTTTCCAACTTCAGATTTTACCATTGTAGAATAGCTAAACCATGGTTTTTTGTAGATACTATCGGCTTTCATTTTAAAAGCAACGGTACTTTCATCTATGGTAAGCGTTCCTTCCTGGTTTCCTCCTGTCCAACCAGTGCCCCTGCCCCAAAAATTTTGTAAACTATGTACTTCTATTTTGTATGTTCCCTTCTGGTTGAAAAAAGCCTGAGTCTGTAATTTTCCATCTTCTCCGTTAAACAGATGGCCGTCAATAGAAAGAAGCCAAGTAACGCTATTCTGAATGGCATACTGACTGGTTTCGGCACTTCCATTAATCTCCAGCTCTATAACGGTGTTGATCTCATCAGGTGCCGAATCAGGAAGGGTAATAATTAGCTGCGGTGCAGTCTTATTTTTGTTTTGTTTAAAGTCTAACTTCAGGTCTCCTTCTTTGATTTTTGCAGATATCACTTTATTATTTAATCCGCTTAAAACAAGTGTATTATTTTCAGGCCATTCAAAAACATGCAGAAAAATCTTCCCTTCTTTACTGGTAACTGCTCCCCATGTTTGGCCTTGAGGGAATGGAGTTTCAGAAGCCTTATAAATACTTTCGCGGTTTACATCCATCCAACTTTCGAATCTGGAAAATACCCGAACTGCTTTTTCAGGAAAATTGCCATTTTTATCCGGCCCGATGTTTAAAAGGTAATTCCCACCATAACTGGTCATACAAGCCAAATTTCTCAATAACATATCTGTTGGCAACCAGTATTCTTCATTTTCCAAATTTGCATTATATCCCCAGCTTTTGTTTATTGTTTGGCAATGTTCCCAATCTACACCGGGTATTTTCCAACCTGGGAATCCACGTTCTCCGGCAATGAGATAATCACCTGTATTATTCCCCAGCCTGCTGTTCATTATACAATTGGGTTGTAATTCCCGAATTACATCGTATATTTTTTCACTCCAGTGTTTTGCAATCGACCTTGGTGTATCAAACCAAAAAGCGCCTATATCCCCATAATTGGTGCATAACTCCCTGATTTGTGGCAGGCACTTCTCTTCATAATATTTATCCACATTGGCATCAAAATCTTCTTGGGTGTAATCCCAGTTATTCCCATGCCCACCCGGGTGGTGCCAGTCAATATCCTGAGAATAGTAAAAACAAAGTTTTACCCCGTATTTTCGGCAAGCTACAGCTAATTCCTTCATAGGATCCCTTTTAAAAGGAGTTGCATCAACTACATTGTATTTCGAAATTTTGGAATGGTACATTGCAAAACCATCGTGATGTTTTGCTGTGATTGCGATATATCCTGCTCCCGATTCATAAGCGAGTTTCACCCAGGCTTCTGCATCAAAATTTTCAGGATTAAACTGAGTTGCGAATTTTTCGTATTCCTTCACCGGAATTTTAAGAGCACTCATTACCCACTCACCATTGCCCATTGTTTTTTTTCCATTCCACGAACCCTCTGGAACTGAATAGATGCCCCAATGAAGAAACAATCCCAGTTTCGCTTCTTTCCACCATCCAATTCTTGAACGATGAGCCTCTTTTTCTTCCTCAGTATCAAATTGTGTTACACCTTCATGTTCATATTTAAATAAGGCAAGATCATCATTCGCTCCTGTTTTTATCTGTCTCTTGCAGCTTAATGCAAATAAGATTATTAAAACAAAAATAGTAGAATTAGAAAATAGTTTTTTCATATAATTATTTATTTTGAGTTTGTTTTTAAGAAATCAGATAAAGCATAATATTATTCATTTACAGCCAATTACAGCTTTAATTTTTTTCTAAATGATTCAATTATTTGTTTGTACTCCGGATCTTTTATCAAATTATTTGTTTCAGACTTATCGTGAACCATATCGTACAATTCCTCAGTTTGAGCATTTTCTTCCCAATAACTTATATATTTAAATTCAACAGATCTTAAACACCATGATCTGGGGTAATATTGATTCGCCCAATTCACATGGCGATCTTTATTGTAGGGACCTATAGATATTTCCGTTCCCTGAGAGAAATGATTTTCACAAAATGCAACGCTACGCCAATTCTTCATATTGCCCTTTAGTAATGGCGATATATCCATACCATCCATTTGTTCAGGTATTTTAACACCGGCATAACCAAGCATTGTAGGTGCCAAATCCACATTCGAGATCAGATGATCATTTTTGGTTCCCCTGTTTTTATCCCGGCTGTTGGGATTATATATAATCAGGGGCACTTTTATTGATTCCTCGTACATAAGCACCTTCCCTCCCAATAAATGTTCTCCGGTAAAATATCCATTGTCGCTGGTAAATATTATAATGGTATTTTCAGACAATTCAAGGCGTTTTAATTCTTGCCTGATTTTACCGATTGCATCGTCAATACCTGCAATTAACCGATAATAATTTTTCAGATAGGTCTGAAATTTTTGAGGAGTATTCAGATACAAATTAAAGTAGCCCTGGTGCCCCCAACTTTTTTTGACAGCTTCAGGTAAGAGTTCAAAATAGCTACTATCGAAAGTTTCGGGTCTTGGAATTTCTTCTTCGGCAAATAAGCAGTTATAAGCAGGATCAGGAGTCATGGGCCCATGTGGTGCTTTAAAACTAATTGAAAGGCAAAATGGTTGTTCTTTATTGCAACCATTTAAGAAATCGAGGGCGTACTCAGCATTCAGATTTGTTAAGTGTTTTCCATTTTCACCCTTGGGAAAATAGTTTCCTTGACCTGGGAATCCTTTCCAATAATCAAAATCCTTAGCTGGCAGTTTATCTTCAGAATGATATATCCAGTCCAACGCTTTATCGCTTACCGCAAAACCAAATTTCCCAATGAAACCAGTAGTATAACCAGCTTCACGTAACAATACAGGGTAGGACTGCCCCCAAAGTTTTGATTTTAAGCCGTTCCGTCCAAAATTGCATTTATGGTTTTTTTCAAGCATTCCGGTCATTATAGAAGCACGGCTTGCCATACATATTGCTGTAGTTACAAATGTATTTGGGAAATAGACTCCTTCGTTTGCTAGCCCATCAATATTTGGAGTTTTAATGATGGGATTTCCGGCAATGCCAATTGCATCATAACGAAGATCATCTACCAGGATAAAAATGATATTGAGCCGATCTGTTTTTATGCTATGTCTCTCTTCTTTCTTTGAAAAAAGTGACATTAAAAGAATACATGTAATAAATATTTTTATCATTCAACCTTTAAAATATTGAAACTACTAACCTCCGGAAATGATTACAAAATTGCCAAGAATAAATAAAAAGGAGGGGTAATAAATACATCAAAATGGGAGAATATTTCTATTGAACATTAGAAAACATTTCCACTCATTAAAAATTTACCAGCGAAATTTGTTCGTACAATTTTAATTTATCACCAATTTACCATTCGATATAAATGATTTTCCCTTAATGGTATGCTTCTTTGACCTCAAAAAACATTGGGATTTTTCGAATACATCATACTTACCCATGTTGGTTCGTTGCCTTTTAACACTGGCATCGACTTAAAAAAATGTTCACTGTTTTGAGCCTGACCGATTAAACTAATGCTAACAAAAAACAGAAAAAGCAAACGATTAAAATTTAAGAAGTACTCTTTTTTAATATGTTCAGAATTTATAATATTCATCTCATTTGTCCAGTTTATATTACCTGTACTTTTGGGGGTCAATTTTAACCAATACAATACTGTATTTAGGTTACTAAAATATCACAAAAGAGGTACAAATCTTTCATTTGGAAAAATACATCAACATTCTGTTTTTTTTCATGTTAAAGGGATTGATGTTTAAATTTAAAAAATCGCAAAATAAATCAATATGAAAGAAACGGAACTAAAACGCAGGTACGATGTACAAGGCTACATAGCCATAGAAAGTTTTTTAGATGCTAACGAATTGAGTGAATTGATTGCTAATACAAATCGTTTTACGACCACGGTGGTACCAACTATTGCAGAAAGTGAAGTGTATTATGAAGATAAAACAGATTTGAAAACCTTAAAACAAGTTCAACATCTCGATGAATTTGATGCGTATTTTCAAAAACTGGCCGCATCAGAAAAGGTGTCAAAACTTGCATCGCTTTTACTGGGTGGGAACGCCGTTCTTAAAAACATGCAGTATTTTAATAAAATTCCTAAAATAGGAAAAGAAACTCCTGCACATCAGGATGGGTATTATTTTAAAATAAAACCTCAGGAAGCATTAACCATGTGGCTATCGTTGGGCGATGCAGATGCCGAAAACGGCGCCGTGTGTTACATTCCGGGATCTCATAAAAGGGGAATGCGCAATCACGGACGAACATCATTGTTAGGATTTTCGCAGAGTATTACCGATTGGTCTGAAAAAGATAACAAGGCCGAAATACAAATGGTAGCAAAGCCGGGCGATATTCTGGTGCATCACAGTCTCACCATTCATAGAGCGAACGCAAATAAAAGTAACAGAACCCGGAAAAGTGTAGGTTGTATATTTTACCGCGATGATGTAAAGATTGATGAGGAGGCTCATGCGGAATATAAAAAACAACTTGATTCTGAATTAAAAAAACAGGGGAAAATATAAT
>JABMPI010000025.1 GCA_013203755.1 Bacteroidota bacterium | reverse complement strand
TCGATCTTCAAAGATTCAATTTTTCACAAACTTGCTGAAAGAATGGTAGCAAAGCCACATGTAGCATATTTGCAAATTAAAGTTAGTAACTAAGTATACACCTCAAAAAATTTTTTCAATTCGTGAATCAACTCCAGGTAATATTTGGATTGGAAGCAACCGGGGTTTGTATCATTTAAACTCAAATAATGGCGAAATGCGCCGATTTTTAGATGAAAATGGACTTTCCAATAATGTAGTTTATGCAGCTATTCCGGACAAAACCGGAAAAATATGGTGTAGTACAAACAAAGGAATTTCCTGTTACCTTCCGCTTACGAACAGTTTTCAGAATTACACAAACGAAGATGGACTTCAAAGCAATGAATATAATCAAGGGGCATTTTTCAAAGATGCGGAAGGTAAAATTTATTTTGGCGGAATTGATGGATTAAATATTTTTGATCCGAAAAAGATTACAGCCAACACTTTTATTCCTCCGGTAGTTATTACTGCAATGGAGATTCAGTATAAACCAATTACCCCCGAATCGCATCCTGATATATTAGACAGCCATATTAGTGAAACAAAACAGCTTGTTTTAAACCATAAACAAAATACTTTCAGTTTCGAATTTACAGCTTTGAGTTTTAGTCTTCCTGAAAGAAACATGTACCAATATTCGTTATCAAGAAATGGAGAACCTGACCAGTGGATTAGAACTGGCAACCGGCGCTTTGCAACCTACACCAATATACAACCCGGACATTATACTTTCAAAGTAAAAGGGTCAAACTCAGATGGGATATGGAACGAAACTCCTGCTTCGGTTGAGATATTTATTACTCCCCCATTTTGGCAAACCTGGTGGTTTCGAATATTCGTTCTTATACTTTTTGTATTGTTCATTTATCTCATTTTTTACATCCGATTAAGAAACATTAGAAGCCAAAAGAAATTGCTGGAGAAAAGAGTTGAGGCGAAAACACAAAGACTCTTAAAACAAAAAGAACAAATAGAAAACCAAAACAGGGAATTAAAAGAGATTAACGAAAAAATTGTTGAGCAGAGTGAAAAAATAATACAAAAAAATAAGCTGCTTAATAATCAGCATGAGAAAATTAGCAAACAACGCGACAACTTAATACAAATGGCAGAACAGGTGAAAGAAGCGAATCAGACAAAACTTAGGTTCTTCACAAGTATATCGCATGAATTAAGAACTCCATTAACACTGATTATTGGTCCACTTAAAGAAATGATTTCAAAAATTGAACACATAAGTGCAAAGGAGCTTCAACGAAAATTTAGCATTGTTTACGGAAATGCTTCAAAACTTCTGCTAATTGTCAATCAATTGCTGGATTTCAGGAAAGTGGAAACGGACAATATGAAAATGAGTGTTTCAAAATTCGACATGGTTTCCTTTGTACAAAAAACAGCCTTTTTATTTAACGATTTGGCTACACGCGGAAAATACAGGTTTACCTTTATATCTAAACATGACCATTTAAAAATATGGGCAGACAAAGAGAAACTTGAAAAAGTGATTTACAACCTGCTTTCAAATGCGTTTAAACATACATCAGAAGAAGGTGAGATAAGCATTAGTTTGGCAACGACTAATGATGAAAAGCTGGGCAAAGCAGCAACAATTACAGTTAAGGATAATGGAGCTGGAATGGATGAAGAGAAAATTCCTTTAATATTTGAACGATTTTATCAGCTCGATCCTTCTGAAAATTACCAAAGTTCAGGAAGTGGGCTTGGGCTTGCAATTGCAAAAAAATATATTGAGCTTCATCACGGTTCAATAACCGTGTATAGTGCTCAGGGGAAAGGCAGCTCCTTTGTTGTTCACATACCATTGAGTAAAAATCATTTTGGAGATGATATTAAATTAGAAGAAAGACAATTGGTTGACACAGAATTGTTAACTTCCAGCATTGGAGAATATTCTCCGGTAACGTATAATACCGTCGACACTTCTGAAGATCGGCAAAAACCTTTGTTATTGTTGATTGAAGATGATAAAAACCTAAGACTCTATCTAAAAGATATCCTTTCGGAACAATACCGGATTGTAGGAACAGATAATTCTAAAAAAGGGAAAGAACTTGCAATTTCAAAGCATCCCGAGTTAATTGTGTGCGATGTAATGCTTCCTGACAACAATGGTTTTGAATTTTGTGAACAAATAAAAAAAGAGTTCAGCACCAGCCATATTCCGGTAATTTTGCTATCAGCACTTGCGGATAACCAGAGCAATATGAACGGATTAAAAGCTGGCGCCGATGCATATATTACCAAGCCTTTTGATTTGCAGCATCTGATTTTAAACATTGAAAACCTGATTGAAGGAAGGCGCAGATTACAGAAAAAATTTGATACCAGTGAAACGTCTAATTTTGAGGAAGCAGGGTCAAATTCATCGGATCAAATCTTTTTGAATGAAGCCATTAAATGTGTGGAAAACAATCTGGATGATTCGACTTTTAATGTTGAAAATTTTTGTTCCCAAATGAGATTGAGTCAACCCCAGGTTTACCGAAAAATAAAAGCACTTACCGGCCTCAATATCACCGAATTCATTCGGAATATTCGTTTGAAAAAAGCTGCACAATTATTACGTACAGGTAATTTTAAGATAAATGAAGTAGCATACGAAACCGGTTTTAACGACCCCAATTATTTCACCAAAAGTTTTATCAAACTGTATGGAATGACTCCCAGTGATTATGCAAAGTCGTTTTGAGCCTAGAGTTTCAATATTCCTTATCACCCAACCGCAGCCCAATCTGGGAAAACAGATACATCAATATCAAAAACAATCGTTCCCCAAAAGTACATTACCAAAGTTGCGATTATAATTCCAGTGATATTTAAAAGGATTCCGGTTTTTACCATGTCTTTTATTTTAATACGATTGGTACCAAAAATAATGGCATTTGGAGGGGTGGCAACTGGCAACATAAATGCCAGCGAAGCGGCTAATGTTGCCGGAATCATTAAAAGTAAAGGATTGATTTCTATAACAGTTGAAAGTCCTGCTAAAATAGGAAGTATCATTTCGGTTGTTGCCACATTCGATGTCAATTCGGTCAAAAACGACATCATTGTTACGTTGGCTAAAGTTAGATAAATGGGGTCTACATTTGCTAAGCCAGCCAGTTGTTCGCCAAACCAAACGGAGAGACCGGAGTCTACAAAACCTTGTGCCAGTGCAAAACCACCTCCAAAAAGCAAAACAATATTCCAGGGAATTTTATTGGCTGTTTCCCAATTCATTAACCGCTCTCCTTTTTTTGATTTTGATGGAATTATAAATAGTAGAAGCGCAATAAATATTGCAACCGTTCCATCGTTAATATACGATGGAGTTTTAAACAGTTTCGACCATCCCGGTATTTCAAATGACTGAATAGTAAATCCTGAACGAAAAATCCAGAGAAAGGCTAATATAATGAATAGAATTAAAACAATTTTTTCTTCAATTTTTGCTTTTCCAAGGGCAGAATATTCTTTTTTGAAATCGTAGAGTCGAATATTGTCCCAGCTATTTTTTGGCCGATACATAAAATATAATAACAACCAGACAGCTATAAAAAGCAAAATGGTTACCGGAATGGCAAAAATAAACCAATCTGCAAACGAAATTTCTGTCATTTTGGGGAAGATGATGCTAACTATTCGGGCAAACGAAAGGTTGGGTGGGGTTCCAACTAAAGTTGCAATTCCCCCAATTGACGCCGAGTAGGCAATTCCTAAAAGTAATCCGATTGAATACTTTCCCATATTTACTTCTCCTAAACTTTCTTCTAATTTTAAGATAATAGATAGAGCAATGGGAACCATCATCATTGCAGTTGCAGTGTTCGACATCCACATCGATAAAAATGATGTTGCCAACATAAAACCCAAGAGAATTCGCCCGGGACTTATTCCGACCAAAAGTAATATTCGTAGTGCAATACGCCGGTGCAAATTCCAGCGTTCCATTGCAAATGCCATTAAGAAGCCACCAATAAATAGGAAAATAAGGTGGTTGAAATACATCGAAGAAATTGTTTTTCCGTCAACTACACCAAACAATGGGAAAAGTGCAACTGGAAGTAGTGCCGTAACCGCCAAAGGAATTGCTTCGGTAATCCACCAAATCGCCATTAATAGTGCAATAGCCAATGTATAAGTAACTTTTCTATTTTCAGGATCGAGGTCGGCAAAGAGTATAATTAACAAACTAATTAACGGAGCTATAATTAAAGCTAAGCGCTGGATTTTTGTTGATTTGCCGGCGGATTGATTTTCCATATTTAAGAGTAGGTTTAGTTCGCTAATTAACTAGCATGTTAAAACAGTTTTAGAAATGACAATGTAATAAAAGAAAGCCGAATGTACAACCCGGATTGCTGGAGCTAATGCAGGAGAAAACCAGTTTAAATGACAAAAAAAAACGCTGGTGAACTGCCAGCGTTTTTTTCTAATTTTTTCTGTTTCTGTTAATTGCTCCAAATTCTATTGTCTGTCATCCAAGGCTCTAGTTTTAATTTGTAATCGTCTATATGCTCGAAAGTGTAATTGTCACCTGTGATATATTTCGATGTGGATTTTCTTTTTGTGTCGCTATTCTTAGTAATAAATTTTTCAGTATCTAACATCCAATTTTCAATTTCTAAAGCTTGTTCAGTTTCTACTTCAAAGCTCATTGAAGTTCCACTAAAATACGATTCGTCTTTCATCCAATCTTCAATTTCCAACGGACTTTCAATTTCTTCTTCAATTGTAAAAGAAGATGTGAAATTTGCTTCATCTGTCATCCAGTTTTCCAGTTCTAAAGACTCTTCAATTTCTTCTTCCAATAAACTGGCAAATGCATCAATATCGGCGGTACTGGAAGCATCTGTTGATCCGTTATTTGTTTCAGAATTACTTTCTGCCATTGCCAAAGCAATTTCGTTGAAAGTGGTGTTTTCTAAAAGTGATTCCCAAAAACCCTGTGCACTTACTGTAAAACTAATTAGAACAAAACTTACTATTACTGCGAGTGATTTTAAAATTGCTTTCTGATCATTGTTTGTTGCTTTCATGACTTTTCCTCCTGCTTTTGTTTTTTGTTTTCCTACTTGAACTTTTTTGTTTCTGCTTTTTTATTTTCTGTTTCGCTATTAATACGCTTCAGATTTTATTTCGTTACACTTTTATAGAACTTTTTTTAAGATTGTACTTTCTTTTGCACTGTTTCTTGTTATGCAAACATACGAATAAAAGATAATACCATGCAATACAAAGTACTAAAAATTTCAAAATATATTTTGAATGAATGTGGTAAGTGATTGAAATACAGGGAGTAGGTTATTTTATGCGCTGTTGACTATTTTACCTTAATGAGTTATTATTCGAATAATAGCACTTCGAAATGTATGTTTTTGACAGAGAAAAAAAATAAAAAGGGAGATTTATTTTTGAAATAAAAGATTAGTTCCGAATAATATCTGAAATATCCATCAAAACCAATTGCCTTCCACCGGTTTCTGTTGGGCAGTCGATACAAACTAATTTCCCACTGTTGCTTGATTGGGGATGTGTATCGCAACGCCATTCTCCTTTGTATTCTTTAGGAAGAAAAAAATCTCCCAAAGGAATTTTAGTATCGCTTTCAATATTATACAGGTAAACATGCTGAAATCGTTTTTCGTCAGGATAAGTATCGTTTAAAATCCAATTTTGATTTCCTGGATTGTAAGTATTATGTCCATTAACCGACATCTTTCCCTGATTCAAAACAATTGTTTCTTCCGGTTTTCCATCGGTAAACACATAAAATCCATTGCCATGCGTGGGTTGTTTTGTCCAGGCAGCAATATGATTTTTATCGCGCCATATAAAATGAGAAGAATAATTGGAAGGATCGACTAATCTTATATTTTCACCTTTTAAATCTGAAGTGTACATTAAGGTTGCCAAACCCATATTTTTTTTTGATTTGGCTCTCCAGCGATGAAGGAAAATAAATCGACTACCATCTGTATTAAAAAGTAAATGGTTAAACCAGTTCTTTTGAGCTGCACGATCTTTTAAAGTTCTTTCGTCAGCAACAAGTGGCAGGTTATTAATTTGACTGTAATTAATAATGAGCTCTTTTTTGCCTGTTTGCAGATTACATAGATAAATACCTGCATTTTTGGGAGCTAGCTCAGCACTATTAGAATCTGCAATTCCTGCATAACCATAACCAGATCTTGTATCCTGAATTCTTTCGAAGTCGGTTGTAACTGCGTGAATGCCATCAGGGTTTAAAGTATAAATGGCAAAGGGAAGTATCTTTTCTTTTTTTGAATAAATATTGAATAGGTGCGAAACGAATTTTCCATTTACACGGTCATTCCAAATTACCAGCGAATCGCTACCCGGAACAAATTGTAACATACAACCTTGCTGCCATCCCCAGGCTTTCGATTTCCCAACTCAATCCATTCGTCGTTATTTTCCAAATCTACCATCCCAATTGTAATTTCGTCTTCAGGTTTTGGCGAACGTCCTTCAAAACTGGTTTCCATGCACAACACAAACCTGTTTGTTGGATCGAATTGTAATTTGTCGTAGTATCCAAACCAATGATGTCCAGAGGCTTTTGTAATAACTCTTGCCGGAACATGAATTGTTGATTTTTCTAAGCCAATGATATCAATGTTGAATGGTTCTGTCTTTTTTGAAACAGTACAACTTGTAAAAATAAAAAGTATAGTAAAGACCGTAAGAAGATTCAGCATGATTAAAACGAAATGGTTTATCCTTTAAAAGTATAAAATTTTATCTTTGTTTATCGAAAAAGAAAATTGACATGTCATTGATAATTGAAGAAAAGGATCTTGAAAAATTTATAATGGTTGGCGACCGGGTTTTGGTTAAACCTAAAAATCCATCTGGCAAAACAAAGTCGGGATTGTATCTGCCGCCATCTGTTCAGGAAAATGAAAAAGTACAAAGTGGTTACATTGTAAAAGTTGGGCCGGGTTATCCAATTCCTGCGGTTTCTGAGGACGATGAACAATGGAAAGAAAAACAGAACGAAGTTAAATATATGCCGTTGCAAACACATATTGGAGACCTCGCTGTTTATTTGAGTAGAAGTGGCCATGAAATTGAATTCAATAACGAGAAATACATTATTCTGCCACACTCGGCTATATTAATGATAATTCGAGATGAAAATTTGTTTGGTTAAAACTAGCTGCTAGCTGCAAGCGAAAAGGCCTATTCAAAATAATTTAAATAGGCCTTTTTAACTGAAAACTGTGACTGAAGACCGCGACTATTTACAATCGTTGCAAGCGTTATAAATTCCTTCAAACATCTCTTGAACATCGGTTGCTGCAACTGCTGAATAAGCAACACGAAGTAAATTTCCTAAACTTATTAATCCGATGCTATATTTTTCAATTAGTACTTTTCGCACTTTATCAGCATTTAAACCATCCGCTAATTCAACACACATAAAATAACCTGAATTATAAGGGATTGCAGTAAAAGCTTCTTTGTATTTTTCTTCTTTTAAAGCTTCTGTTACAGCATCGTAACGATCTTTCATTATGGCGTATTTCGACGCTTTTTGTGCTGCATATTCCGGGCTGCTAAAAGCTTCTAATAACAACGACTGCGAAATATTTGCCGAATTTGAAATGTTTCCACGAATGGCTCCGGCAGTTTTAGCTTCCAGCGCACCATATAATTCTGCATCGGCGCTTTTCATACCATAAGTAATAAAACCAACCCTAAAACCCCAAACATAATCTTCTTTGGTAGCGCCATCAATTTTTACAGCCAATACATTTTCGTGTAACTGACAAAGTGGTGTAAAAATACTTTCCTTCGCAATGCCCTCTTCGTAAACCAAACCAAAGTATGCATCGTCGGTCATCGTCACAATTTTATTTCCTTTTTCAGCCGCTGCTTTTACAATTTCTACAATCGAATTTTGCTCAGTTTCTGTTGGCGTGTATCCCGATGGATTATTGGGAAAATTAAGAATCACCACTTTTTTTCCAATTTTGCCTTCATTTAATTTTGCTTCGAAAGCATCCAAATCAAATCCACCATTTTTAAATGTATTGAATTTTACAATGTTTGCACCGTAAGCATGTCCCAGCGTTAAATTGTAATTTCCCCAAAATAAATCAGGAACTATTACTTCGTCGCCAGCATCCAGAAACATATAACCGGCCATGCTAATTCCATGCGTTAATGCATTTGTAACTACTGGCAAGCTCAATTCAACACCAGCCAAAGATGGGTTTTTTTCATAAATCATACTTTTCCACTTGGCACGAATATCTGGTCGCCCAAAACTTGGTGCATAAGGAAAAACCAAAGATGGATCCATATCAATTTTTGATGCGATTGCCTCTAAACGCATTGGAGTTCCATCGTCTTCAACGGCAGCACCAATTGTTGCATTTATTTTTGTTCCCTTTGCCTCAGCAGTTTGTCCAAGAATACCTTTTTTAGGAAAAAATATTGCTTTCCCTTTTTCCGAAAGAAGTTCGAAAGCTACACTACTTTTTTCCTGAATAATTTTGTTGAGTTCTTCAGCCTGTGGATTCATATTTTTATGCTTAATGTTAATGATTTCAATTTCGGTTGCAAGATAGAAAAACAAGAAATAGAATGTTGCAGTTTGTTAGCAATTTGAACGAATTATTCATAAAACTCTAACATATTCCTATAATTGGAAGAAGATTGATATTTATCGATACCTATTGACTTCTATTTCAGAATGCACTAACTTTAATGGTTAAAACAAAAATCAATTAAATCTGTATCATCATGGTAAAGTCAAATTTTTTTAAAAACTTTATTTTTATTTGTTTACCGTTGTTAATAGTCTCTTGTAATCAAAGTAACGATTGGTCTGGCTGGCGTGGTGCAAATCGCGATGCCAAAGTAGTTGGTTTTAAAGCACCGGCAACCTGGCCAACTGAAATGACAAAAGTCTGGCAGCAACCAGTAGGATTGTGCGATGCTTCTCCTGTAATTGCCGAAAATAAATTGTATTTGCATGTAAAACAGGAAGCTAACGAGCTTGCAATTTGTTTGGATGAAGAAACAGGTGAGCAAATCTGGCAGACTGTACTTAATCCGGCTCCCGAAGTTACGGGTGGACCACGAAATCATCCTGGACCAAGAAGTACTCCAAGCATATCGAATGGTAAAGTTTTTATGCTCGGAGCAGGAGGGATTCTTTCATGTTTAAATGCTGAGTCGGGTGAAATAGTTTGGAAAAATGAGGATTACACAGAAGTCCCCCAATTTTTTACAGCGGTTTCTCCTTTGGTTATTGGTAACAAATGTATTGTACATTTAGGAGGTAAAGATAATGGTGTTATTGTCGCATTTAATACAGAAGACGGAGAAGTAATTTGGAAATTGGAAGGTGAACCTTGCACGTATTCATCTCCGGTTTTAATGAAACTGGAAAAGGAGGAAATTATAGTTGTTCAAACCGAAACAGATTTGTTGGGTTTAACTTTGGAAGGTAATAGTTTATGGGAAATACCAACGCCTGTAGAACGCCGTTTTTACAACTCATCAACTCCAATTGTCGATGGACAAAATATAATAATTGCTGGTCAGGGGGCAGGTACTAAGTCATTCAAAATTGAAAAATCGGGTAAAGAGTATTCAGTTGTAGAAAATTGGGTGAATCCGGATCTTGGAGTTTCTTTTAATACGCCAGTGCTAAAAAATGGATATTTGTATGGGAATGAGGCAAGTTCGGGAAAATTATTTTGTTTAAATGCCACAACCGGTAAAACTTGTTGGGCCGATACAACAAAACATAACAAATTTGCTTCAACACTAGATTTAGGAGAATCAATTCTTTCGTTACCTGCCACTGGTGAAATATTAATATTTGAACCTAACGCAGAGAATTACGTAGCAACCGCTTCGTATAAAGTTGCTGAAACTGATGTTTACGCACATCCACTGGTAGTTGGCAATACTATTTTTGTAAAGGATCAGGAAATGTTAACCTGTTGGCTGATTGAGTAATCCTATATCATTTATTGAATGAAGCAATGAGGTTTTTGCTTAATAAATGGTGTGAAGCAATATTTGAAATAGTTTTCAAAACTGATAGGTATATAAACTATTAATACGAATCAAGGGTTGAAATCTCTTCGCAGTTTTAACTCGATGTTTATTATGACAGATTGCTTCGGTTGCACCTCGCAATGACGGAATATCGCTTCGTTGAGGGAGTGGCAGGTTGGCGGTTTCGCAGCCAGCCACTCTCCGGTTATACCAATTATTGTCGTCATTGCGAGAAAGAATGACGAAGCAATCTGTACCAAATCACATATTATATGTCGTTTAAATAACATCTGAAAGATTATAATCTCTCCTCTTTTATCATTTTCTATGTAAAAATATTTCAACCCTTGATTCACATTACTATAACATTCTTATCGCTCCAATAATTACAAAAAATCCGAACAAACAAACCAGTCCCGATAACAGAATAAATAAGCGGTATTTTTTATTGTTTTTTATATCAAGAAAAATAGCTGGCATTGCAAGAATTGCGCCTACTACAAAACTCCAATACGCAGGTATTAGTTTCACTTGAAATGGGATTTCATCAATAATTTCATCATCTAATTCTTCGCTTGCAATTTCTTCTGGAGTTAAAAAATTGCCGGAAGCAAAATAATCGCCGGTAAGAACGAATAGAGAGTAAATACCCAATATCACAAGAATTGTTGCACCGATTATTCGAAACGGTTTTTTATCTTCAACCCAGCCGTAAGTAACTACAAAAATTCCTGCAAAAATAAACCACTGTGGCAGTGTATATAATAATGTATCGTTCATCTATTTGTTTTTATGGATGTAAAGTTGACAATTTTTCTCTATTCATGAAAATTTAATTAGCCTCGTAAGATTAAACGTGAATAATAACTAATTTTGGCAATCTCATAAAAAATAAAATAAAGTGAAAATATTAGAAATAAACCCAAAAGCAAAAGCATTAATTTTTGATTTAGACGGAACATTGGCAGATACAATGCCGGTACATTTTTGGGCGTATAAAAATATTGTGAGTGAATATGGTATAGATTTTACCCCAGAACTTTTTGCCACTTTGGCGGGAATTCCGGCGGTAGGTACAATAGAGAAACTGAACGAGCAGTTTGGAACTAAAATGGATGCAGAACTTGTAGGCCATTTAAAAGAGGATGAGTACGAAAAGATAATGCATAAAATGAAACCCATTATGCCGGTTGTGGAGTTGGCGAAAAAATACCATGGCAAATTACCCATGGCAGTTGGAACGGGAGGTTATAACCGACTTGCCTGGAAAACCATGAAGATTTTGGGCTTGGATAAATACTTTGATGTTTTAGTTTCTTCCAACGAAGTAACACACGCTAAACCACACCCCGAAACTTTTTTAAAATGTGCCGAATTATTGGGAGTAGATCCTGCAGACTGCGAAGTATTTGAAGATGCAGACTTGGGAATTCAAGCGGCAAAAGCTGGTGGAATGATGGCGACTTTGGTAACCGATTATTATAAAGTGACCGTTGGGGAGGAGATTTAAATAGATTCAACTTAAATAGTAAGCAATGAAACGTCCATGATTTTAGAATTATTAAATCACAAAAAAGAATGATTATAAAATCATGGTAAGTTACATCTGTTACCATTGGAAACTATTAATAATAAACAGATGAAACGAACATGAAACTTAGCATGCTAATTTCACAAAAAAGCATGATTTAATTTCATCGAAAGTTCTCCGTCAGCCGACGGATTGCCATTGAAAATTTTAAATTATAAATGGATGAAACTTCAAACATTATTTTTATTTGCTTTTGTACTCATTATTTTGTCTTCGTGCTCGCAAAAAAAATACGATAAAACGCGGAACATAACTGTGGCTTTTTATAATGTTGAAAATTTGTTTGATTTGGAAGATGAACCGGGTAAAAATGATGATGAGTTTACTCCCGGCAATAATAAAAAATGGACTGCAAAACGCTATCAAACAAAAATTGATACTCTTGCCCGGGTTTTAAGTTCAATTAACGAAAATGAATTGCCGGAGTTAATTGGGTTGTGCGAGGTGGAAAATAGAAAGGTGGTTGAAGATTTAGTCAATTCGAAACATTTAAAAGAAGGATATTATAAAGTTGTACACTATGAAAGTCCTGATTTTAGAGGAATTGATTGCGCTTTGGTTTATCGCCCCGATGAATTTAAAGTAATAAAAAG
>JABMPI010000216.1 GCA_013203755.1 Bacteroidota bacterium | reverse complement strand
TGTTCTGCGTTCTGTGTTCCAGTTTCAGGAATCTTCCTCCTCATGTGTACACACAACCCGTCCTCAAGCAGAACATGTGTGTACACACAACCCGTCCCTCATATTGCCTACCGCTCTTGAAATATTAGAATTCTCAGTTTTAATCCTGCCTCTTTTCTTAAAAATTTATTTTGAAAACCAAATTTGAAATTTTTGGCGACTAAACAGCTTTGTCCAAATAAACCACAGCTTAAAACCTTGTTCCCATTCAATAATTTGATGTTATCTTCCGGCTTTGCGCCTCCCAATACATACACTCCATTCTTAACTTTTAATTTTTTAAGAGCCTTGACTTCTTTTTCTAACAATCTTCCACCACAATTTTTCATATATTTTGGGAAACCTACTATTGAGAAATGTTTTCTATGACAAACAGAAAAGGCGTCATTGACGTAGATATCACATAATTCTACTAATTTGTAAAGTTCATTTTTTTTGCCCTTCTTTTCGTTAAATTCATCATTAACGAATCTAATATTTTCTAACAACAAAGCCTCACCATTTTTTAATTCCTCAATATCATCAACCACATAATCAACAAATTTCACTTTTACAAACTTATTCAACAATTCACAATGTCCTTTCAGTCCAATAAAATTACTTTTACCTTTCCCACCTTGATGTGCAATAATTACAACCCGGGCGCCCTTTTTTTTTAATTCCTTTATTGTTTCAACACTTGCCCGAATTCTCTCCCCAAGAACAACTTTGCCTTTAACAACATCTGAATTTAAGTCTGCCCTTAAAAGAACTGTTTTTCCTTTAAAATTAAATGATGATAATGTTTTCATTTTTTTAAAATATAATCAAAACTAGCGAGTGCGGCTTTACAACCCTCCCCAGCTGCTGCTATAATTTGTTTCGCTGGAATATCTGTACAATCACCGGCAGCAAAAATGCCGGGAACTGATGTTAAATTTTCATTATGTGTTTTGGTTCCACGAAATAATTTGATTTCTCCCCATTTATTTTTTTCAACGTCGGTAAAGCTGGCCTCTGTGATTAGACCAATCTCAACAAAAATCCCATCAACCTTTATTGTCTCCTTTTTACCGCCCTTATCTGTTTTTATGGCGTTAACGAAATCTTTTCCTAAGATTTCTTCGACTTTTATACCTGTAATTACAGTTATCTTTTTGTCTACCAAAACCTTGTCCCTCAAATAAGCTTCTCCCCCCAATTTCTCGTTTACTTCCATTAAATAAACTTTTTTTGCATACTTAGCTAAAAATAATACTGCTTCCAATCCTGAATTCCCACCACCAGCAACTGCGACAATTTTCCCCTTAAATAAAGGAGCATCACATGTTGCACAATAGTTCACCCCTTTTCCTAAATATTTATCTTCCCCTGGAACTCCAAGTTTTTTTGGCTTTTTCCCCGTTGTTATGATAACTGCTTTAGATTCATACTTATTTTGTTTTGTTTTTACAACGCAAGTTTTTCCTTTTTTACTCAACTTTAATATTTCTTCTGATTTAACATTGATTTTATACTCTTTCATATGTTCTTGAAATTTGTTTGATAATTCTATACCCGTTAATGTGTTTGTACCTGGATAATTTTTGACTTCAGAGCTCCATGTCATTTGTCCCCCAACGTCCATACTTATTATTAAAAAATCAATCTTTCTTCTTGCTGCGTAAATAGCGGCAGTCATTCCTGCTGGACCGGCGCCAATAATTATTAAGTCATACATTTTATTTTAACATTTTAATCAAGTCTACCATTCTACAACTGTATCCATATTCGTTGTCGTACCAAGATAGAACTTTAACTAAATTACCATTTACTTTTGTTAATTTGGAATCAAAAATGGATGAGTGCGGGTTTTTTATTATATCTGTTGATACTATTTCATCCTCGGTATACTCAAGAATATCTCCTCTTTTTTTAGCTTCTGCTTTCATTGCTTTGTTTACTTCTTCAACTGTCGGTGATTTTTTTAGTGTAGCAACAAAGTCAGTAATGCTTCCGCAGGGGACTGGTACTCTTAAGG
>JABMPI010000215.1 GCA_013203755.1 Bacteroidota bacterium | reverse complement strand
GGGTTTGAAAAACCAGAAATTAAAATATATATAAGTACAAAAACACTTTCCCTCATAATCTCCAAATTTGGCTGTCAAAAATAGTAAAAGTAATCTTTCAATCAAAAAGTACTGAAATGTATATATTTTGCTTAATATTTCTAATATACAGTTGTTTGGGTAGTTGACCTGGCGATGTATTTTTGTATTCAAAAATAATATACTACAAATAATATGGAAGTGCATTTATAGTTGAGTTTTAATGTAGAATTACTTCATGTGAATTTTCAGATTTAGGGAATTTGAATCTTGAAAATTTAGAAATATATCAATTAACCAATCTTAGGATTTTTAAATGTGCAAGTGGATTTAAGTATGATAAACAACTGCAAAACGTTTTTTTAATTTGGATAAGGGATTCAAATAAACTAGTAATGTTGTAAATAGAATGGTTTATACCATCATAGTGGAAGGTGAAATATGCCAAATAGGAAGATTCAATCAATATGTATTACAGATTGGATGTAAATTGAAGGTGATTCCCCTAAAAATATTATATTTGACATGGGCAAAAAAATATTTTGTTGAGTCTGAATTAATTGTAAACTTTTGCAGAAGTGTGGAGATTTAAGACTTACGAAATTTGTTGCCTTTCTTTCCTCTAGGGTATTGGTTCTAGAAAACGGATTATTGAAATAATTTTTCATTTCAATTTTCTATTTATTGTATTTTTATGTGAATTAAAAGTAACCCAAAAGGAAAATATTAAACTAAACTGGCAACGGTAAAATTAAAATGTAAGAGGTAAGATGAAACGTATTCTGATAGCTGAAGATAATAAGTTAATTTTGGAAACAATTGCACATAGTCTTACTCGTGAAGGATATGAAATTATTAAAGCAATTGACGGAAAGGAGTGTCTTGATTTATTAGCAGATAATGAAGTAGATTTAATTATTACAGATTTATATATGCCCAATGTTAGTGGGATGGAAGTAATATCTATTTTAAGAGACGAACGAAAAATAACAACGCCAATTATGGTACTTTCTGCTGCGGGGGCGGAAGAGAACGTTTTAAAGGCTTTCGAATTTGGAGCAGATGATTTTATGATTAAACCGTTTAGTCTGGTTGAAATTAATATTCGGATTAAAAAGTTATTGGCACAAAAAAGATAAGGTTTCGATAATCTAAACTAAATCATTAAAATTAAGAGCAAATGAGGTATATCAAATTTACGATCGTAAAATTGATAATTCGTACACTTGGCTTATTGTACTGTGTTTATTTGATACCTGTTAACGATTGTGCAGGCGCTCAAAAATTTGTAGTTCAGGTGGCTGCCACAAAAACTCCATTAAATATTCAATCCTTTGTAAAAAAGTATAACATAAATGAAAGTATTAAGGAATTAAAGTCTGACGATTGGAACAGATACATTATTGGAAGTTTTGATAGTTATAAATTAGCTTCGAATTATGCTATTGAATTAGTCAAAATAAATCGATTGTCTGGGGTGTTTATTCGCAATATTGAAAAAGATTCGAGTGGAATTTTTGCACAGGCTAAAAAAAAGGAAGTACTCACCCATTTCAAAAAAGAAGAGCAAGTTGTTTTAGCTCCAAATTCTGCTCCTATAAAACCGGAACTTTCAGAAAATAAACAAACCGATTCTTTAAAAATTAAAAAAGATAAGTTGGAAGCAAGGAATATGGGTAATTATTTTTTGCATCTTTTGTTGACCGATTTGGAAATTAAAACATTCAAGAATGATCTTGTTGAATATGGGGAAAATAATGTCTCTGAATCGTACTTCAGGTTTTATTTAAGTTCTGTTGATTTTGTGTTCAAGTATCCTTTTGCAATTGTATTATTCGGTTTTATATTTTTCTTCATTTTTAATATTGTTACAGTTCTTTTTGTTTTAAATTTCACTATAAAAGAAAAAAATCGGCTAGATCGGTATATAAAAGTGTACAGTAAAATGTATGAGGGTACTTTATTGGCGTATTTGTTTGGCGAAATTGATTGGGATAGAGCTCTGATTCAATTAAAGCATATAAAACGAAAAGAGAATAAAAAGATCCTGATTTCAATATTGTTTAATTTTCATGAGAATTTGAAAGGAGAGGTAGATAAATTTATTCCTGAAATATTTGTAAAACTTGGCTTGCATAATGATTCTTTAAAAGCATCGGAATCATATTATTATCATAAAAAAACTCAGGCAATCAGGGAGTTAACCTATCTGTATCCAGAGGGTGCTGTAAAAATAATTCCTGAATTAATCAATTATTCGAATGATAGAGTCAGGGCTGAAGTTCAAACTTCATACATTAGACTGAATCAGAACCATCCTTTTAAATTTTTCAGGAAATTAACCAAACCATTTGCCCGTTGGACACAACTGTCCGCTTTTTATTTAATTCGCCTGCATCAGCTTCCGGTTCCTTCTTTTGCTGAGTTTTTAACTTCCAAACAATATACGGTAAGGGAATTCTGTTTGAATATGATTATTTATTTTCAACAACTCGAAAATATTTCTGCAATATTTCAACTGCTTGAAAGTAGCAGAGAACAAACCCGTTTTCTTTCCTATAAAGCCATAAACGACCTTCGTTTATTTGATGGTAAACTAAGATTGAAAAAAAGATACAGGGATGAAACGGAAAAAAATAAACTGGAAATAGTAAAAGCATTCAGGAATATAGGAAATGAAGAAGACCTGGATTTTTTAGAAATTATTATTAAATCTGAATCTATTTCATTAAAAATAGAAGCTTGCCGTTCTCTGTATTATATGAATTCGCAGGGGAAGGAAAGAATGATTAGTTTAACTAAAGAATATGATAGTAAGCTGGAATTATTTATTTCACATGTAACAGACCCAAGAAATTAGAGATGACGAATTTGGAAGAATTTAAAAGAATCATAGAAATATTTTTTTTAATTTACGCAACATGTGTATTTGTAGCTTATTTCTGGTTGGCAATAATTTCAGCCAAAGAATTGTTGAAAAATATTAACGAAGCCAAAATAACCAATTACGATGCCCTTCTATCTTCGCCTTTTGCTTCCAAAATTTCTGTATTAGCTCCGGCATATAACGAATCGCGTACAATTGTTGAAAATATAAAAGCTTTATTAGGACTTTACTATCCAAGTTTTGAGATTATTGTAATTAACGATGGTAGCAAAGATGATACACTGGAAAAAACAATTAAAGCATTTGAGCTGGAAAAAGTTCCTTATGTAATTGATTATAAAATTCCATGTCAGGAGATTCGGGGCATTTATAAATCAAGAAAAAAGGCGTATAACAACCTCACGGTTATCGATAAAATTAATGGAGGAAAAGCAGATGCTTTGAATTCAGGAATCAATATTTCAAAAGGGGAATACTTTATCTCAATTGATGTAGATTCAATAATAGATCCACATGCACTCAAGAAATTAATTAAACCCTTTTTCGAAGAAACAGAACGAAAGGTTATTGCAGTGGGGGGGGTTATTCAAATTGCAAATTCATGTAAATTTGAAGACGGCCAATTGGTTGAAGTAAATGTTCCTGATCAATTTTTACCACGTTGCCAGGTAATTGAATATAACAGATCTTTTCTAATGGGTCGAATGGCCTGGAGCCGGCTTGACGGGCTGTTACTGATTTCTGGAGCACTGGGGCTTTTTGATATTGAAGTTGTTATTGCTTGTGGAGGTTATTATACTAAAACAGTTGGCGAAGATATGGAGCTAGTTGTTCGAATGCGAAGATATATGTCGTATAAAGGAGAAAAATATAAAGTGGTGTATATTTCGGATCCTCTTTGCTGGACAGAAGCACCCTCCAGTTTAAAGGTGCTTGGAAGTCAGCGAAATCGCTGGACACGAGGTACTATTGATACAATATTTCTTCATTGGAATATTTTCTTCAATCGTAAATATGGTTTTATGGGTATGGTTTCGCATCCATATTGGGTATTGTTTGAGTG
>JABMPI010000214.1 GCA_013203755.1 Bacteroidota bacterium | reverse complement strand
GTGCTAGATCTTATCGACTGGGATGTTGAACCGGAAAAAAGCAACAATGCAAAAACACGGGAGGAAGCTCGCGAACTAATCAAATATGCACATTCACTTCATATTAATTTCTACAGTTTTGCGGCTGAATTTACCTATCATCCTTCCCTGTTAAAAAAGTTTGGGGCAACACTTTCTCCGGCCGATCCGAAAATGTGGGATGCTTTGCAGGAAAAATACAGAATGCTGTTTGATGCCATTCCGGAGTTGGATGGAATTGAAATATGTAACGATGATATTTCCGGTTTTTGGGAGAATTACCGTCCGTACGATATAATGTTCGATGAGAATGATTCAAACTGGTCGTACGAAAGGCGGTTTAAAACTTTTATGGAAAAGGTGCACGAGGTGGTTTCAGGTGAATACGATAAAATGTTTTTGCACTTTACCTGGAGTCTGGTTTCACACAAACAACATCACCAACCCGCTGTTTTTAAACAAATTTTTACGGAAGACTTGCCAACAAAAAACTTATTGTTGATGCCCAAAATTACCCAGTCTGATCGCTGGTGGTTTCAAGCCTACAATCCAACTTTCAACCAAACTGCACATGCCACGGCAATGAGTTTTGAAACGATGAATTATTACGAAGGTGGTAAAACAAACATCTTCCCCACCTGTGCCGGAAACTATTACCAGGCTGGAATTCAATTCGTACTTTCCAACGAAAATACAAATATGCTGGGAACGGCATTTCGCTCGGCACCTCAAAACTTTTCCTTCAATACACACAGTATAACTCCTTATATGTTGAGCCGCTTGTCTTGGGATCCAAATGAATATATTCATAAAATAGTAAGTGATTTTTGTTCTATAAATTTTGGCACTGAAACGGCCGATGAAATGGCTGATATTTACCTTATGTCGGCACAAGCCTACAAATACGGACTGCACATTGAACCGGTTAGTTACGGGCAATACAACTCTTTTATTCACATGAGGGTCGGAACATTCCCATCAATGGGTTATCCTAGAATCGATGGAGGGAAAGAACATTTAAAGTTTCTGAAAGAAATTTACCTGCGTTGCAAACCATGGGTAAAAGAGACTGAAATGTATCTAGATCATGGTTTGGAAACCGCAATTGAAATGTGCTCTAAATTTGATAAAATAAAAGCTGATGTTGATGATCAAAAATTGGCTGACAATATCGAAAATAAGTTATTGATGACGCAGCGTTTAATTCGTACGAATAACTTTTATGTAAAAACATTTTTTGACTATTTCCGCTATTTGGAAAGTGAAATCGCTGAAAACAAGAACAAGCTTGAAAAATCGTATAAAAACCTGGTAAATGCCAAAGCAGAATTTATGTCGACCAAAGATTTTGGATATCAACTTTTTGGAATTGACCAGATTCTTTTAAATGCAAAAGGTGCTCTTGACAATCGATCCGCGGAAATTGCAAAAATGAAAAATATGCCGTCTCGCGAAGAAGTTGAAAATACGATTCGAATTCAACAGGCACGATACAAGTTGGTTTTAGAAAAATACGCTGATGAAGCTGTTAAGTTTTATGAATTTGAAGGAGGAATAGATGGAAGGGACATTCTTCATATTCAAAAGGAAAGTATGGAATTGGAACACCTCCGATGGGATCCTCCTTTTATTACCAACCAGGAATTTTTTGCTCCGCTTCCAAATAAAAATTACACAGTAATTCCCTTAGATATTGAATCGAAACCAATGCACCAGTTTATTTTCGAACAACCTTCAGAACAAAACGATTTTAAAGTGCAGGTTTACTTATACGATTTACCGGGTGGAACTTCTGTAAATCATTTTGAACTTTATTATATTCCGAGGTCTCCGAAAGAACTTGGATTAGAAATTCCATGGAACCAAGAATAAAAATTTGAATAATAAATATTGAAAAGCAAATAGAATGAAAATATTAAAGTACCCTGCTCTTATTGCAGCATTATTAATCGCACTGATGGCATGTAACAACAACTCATCTAAAAATAATAAAGTAGATAAGTCTAATAAGGAAACCCAAATTAGCAGTTTATCAAAACTTCCGATAAGTGTAACAAGTTATGTATCTCAAATTTTAGAGAAAGAAGATACTATTTCCGCACAACGGAAAGAACAACTGGAGGAAATTGCAAAGTATATTGGAGAGAAAGCAAAATCGAATTCGCCAATAAATCTAACTTTTATTTGCACGCACAATTCCAGGCGAAGTCATTTAAGCCAGATTTGGGCACAAGCTGCAGCGGTATATTACAATGTGCCAAATGTAAATTGTTTTTCAGGAGGAACAGAAGCAACAGCATTTAATCACCGCTCGGTAAAAGCACTACAAATTGCAGGATTTGAAATCAAGCAACTTGATGAAACAAAAAATCCGAAATACAAGGTTTATTTTGATGCCGATAAAAATTACATAGAAGGCTTCTCCAAAAAATTCTCTGACAAAAACAATCCTCAGGATGACTTTGCGGCAATAATGACTTGTAGCCATGCAGATCAAGTTTGTCCACTAGTGCCGGGAGCAACTGCACGGTTTGCAATTCCCTATCTCGACCCAAAGGTTGCAGACAATACTCCAAATGAAGAGAATAAATATAACGAACGTTGCAAACAAATTGCAACTGAAATGTTCTACCTTTTTTCCAAAGTCGAAGTGTAATTATTTCCACTAACTAAACCAATTATGAAACCATCTCTTATCAAATATGTTTTTATCCTTTCCCTGATTCTGGCAAACTATCTACAGCTTTTTGCTCAAGAAACTCAGACCTGGAATATTGTTGTGGACAAGGCACTTGCAACAGACGAAGCCATTCATGTTGCGATTGATGATTTAAAAGAAATAGGAAAAACATTCAATATTGAATTTGTAAAAACAACAGATTTAAAAACGAAATTTGCGAACTCCATAATTGTTGGTTCACCAAAAAGAAACGGTCTCACAAAAAGTTTGCTCGATAAAAATACACTTCCTTTAAAAGGTCTGAATTGTGAACAAGGCTATGAGATTATTACCAAAAAAATTGATGAAAAAAACCTAATGGTAGTTTCGGGAGGATCGATCCTTGGTGAAGCTTACAGTTTGTTCTGGATACTAGATCGTTTAAAAGTAAATGGGAAAATTCCCGAGATTAATACCATACGCGAACCAGAATTAAAAATCCGTTTTTCGGGAGGGGGAACAAAAGCACTAATGAGGCAAGCTTTGCGAAATGGCGCAACCTGGGTTTGGGGAAGCCATTCTGTTAATCAATTAATTCCATGGGATGCCGAACCAGAGCGAACTGAAAATAAAAAGAATAGAGCGGAGATAAATGAACTGATTAAATATGCACATTCTCTTCATCTAAAAT
The DNA here is from genome assembly GCA_013203755.1 of Bacteroidota bacterium. GTDB lineage: Bacteria > Bacteroidota > Bacteroidia > Bacteroidales > Prolixibacteraceae > Draconibacterium. Next base: position 3,402 of record JABMPI010000214.1, on the reverse strand, counting down.
ACATTGTTTACGAAGATGAGTTTTCGTACCACCCCACTCTTTTGGAGGAATTTGGCGCAACTCTCAATCCAGAAGACCCAAAATTCTGGGAAGCTGTTCAGACAAAATATCGAAGGCTGTTTAAAGCAATGCCCGAAATCGATGGTGTTCGTCACCGCACGGGAGAATCGACAAGGGTTGGCGGTAATTTCAAATCGTTTGATATGATGCATGCCGGTGACAGTAATTGGAGTTTAGCAAAACGTTACCGAACCTGGATACAAAAAATACACGAAGTTGTAGTTGGTGAGTTCGACAAAATATACTACCAGAGAACCTGGGTTACCAGTTCACACGAGCAACATTCAATGCCCGAAGTTTACAAAGAGATTTTTACTGAAGATGTTCCGGTAAAGAATTTATACATGTCGCCATATATGAGTACCACCGACCGTTATTTTCACCAACCTTACAATCCTACTTTTAATCAGACACCGCATAATATGATTGTGTTGTTGTCGCCTCTAAATTACCATGGCAAGAACAATTGTGGCATCTTGCCAACTTTCCCCGGAACATATTATCAGGGCGGATTAAAAACCTACCTATCGGTTGAAAACAGCAATTGCAAAGGAGCAGATTTTGGCTCCATTCAAAATGAAGGATGGGACACCTGGACGTTAACCGCATACACCGTGTACCGGCTTACCTGGGAACCAAACATGGATGTAAAAGAAATTGCCTACGACTTTGCTGCTATGTATTTCGGAAAAGAATCGGCAGAGGAAATTGCAGAATTACTTCTTCTGACTCCCAAAATATACAAATACGGCATGTACATTGCTCCGGCAGCCCATGGTCAGTTTGCATCGCTAACTCATTTGCGTCTAACTACTTTCCCTGTAAAAGGATTACCAAATCTGGATAGCGGAAGAAAACACATCGAGTTTTTATACGATATTTATTTACGCTGTCGCCCATGGATTGAGGAGACTTATCTTTATCTGGATCATGGATTAGAATTAGCAAATAAAGCAAGAGATATTGCAAATGGTGCTGCTTCAAAAATTACTGACACAATGAAAAAAGACCAGCTAATAAATAATGCTGAAATGACTTATCGTTTGGTGGCGGCAAATAATTTGTACGTGAAAGCAATGATTAGCTACTTCCAGTACAGAGAGACAAAATCTTTAACAGACAAAAATCAGCTGGCAAATTATTCAAAGGAATTAAGTTCTGCAATGGAAGCTTTTAGCAAAGTTCCCGGTTTTGTATATCGTTTAGATGGAATGAAACAGCTGCAGGTAAATATTGCCGATGCACTAAACAATGTTGAAAAAGCAAATGCGATTCTCACAAATGCTCCAAACGATGCTGGAATTGATAAATTAATTGATGATCAGCAGGACAAATACAAAGAAGTTCTTGAAAAATATAAGGACGAAGCAGTAAAATTAGTTTACTGGCAAGGCCGTGTTGATGGTCGTGATCTATTCAAGGTAAAAGGGAAAGAAATTGAAATAGAACATCTGCGTTATGACAATATTCAGGAAACAAGTGAGGAGTTTTTTACTACTCTTCCGGATAAAGAATATACCGTAGTTGTAAAAAATATTCAATCGAGATCCTTTGGTCCCTTTGTGTTGGAGCAGCCTTCTGCCGAGAATAATTATACGGTAACTCTTTACTTGTCAGATTACCCAAAACATGGCTATAGTTGGTGGAAATTTGAATTGTATTATATTCCACGTTCACCTAAAGAATTGGGTTTGGAAGTACCGTGGGGGAAACAAGAGGCGGTTTAATATGCTTATAATAAGAACTAATTTTTTAAAATTAAGACGACCAATCAGGTTTACTCACCCTGATTACATCTACTATATAATCGTCCCTCTCTACGAGTAGAGAGGGAATAAGGAAGAATAATAAACAAATTTATCTAGATAATATGAAAACAATTCAAACTATTATTTCACTAGTTTTTTTCACACTCGTTTTTTCATCCTGTTCAAACAAACAAGCCCCAACAGATGTTGACGGACGGCCACTCATTGTAAAATCGGGTACAATAGATGTTGACTTAGTAGAAACCACACCAATCGTTTTAAAAGAAAAAGTTTACCGTTATGAATATGTACGAGCAGCATATTGGAACAACGAAACCGGAGATTCTTATTCGCATTTTGTAGATCGTGAAACCGGAGAGCCAACAAAAGCCTTTGCCAAAGGTTTTCATTTAGGCAGTGCATTTGTTTATAATGAAACGGTTTATGTTACTGCAGTTGACATTTGGGATGGCGAGGAGATTCATATTTTTGCGTCAAAAGACATGGAGAACTGGGAAACCTGGAGGGCGTTAAAACTTCCCGGTTATGGCATTTTTAATACTTCGCTAACACGAGCGAAAGACAAATTTGTACTGATGTTTGAAATTGGAAAACCTGAGGAATTTTCGGGCGAACGATTTACAGCCAACTTTGCAACGTCAACTGATTTAAAAGAATGGGAAGTACTTTCATCGGATCATAATTATGCAAAAGATCGTTATACTGCCCCACACTGTTTACGTTATTTAGATGGTTATTACTATGATTTTTATCTGGAGGCACACAACGGGTACGAAATGCGGGTTGTACGTTCAAAAGATTTGATCAACTGGGAAGCTAGTCCCTTAAATCCTATATTGAAAGCTTCAGAAGAAGATAAGATTATTACCAATCCAAAACTATCAAAAGAATTACAACAAAGAATCAACAACGCTGAAAACAGAAATAATTCTGATATTGATTTCTGTGAGTTTAATGGACAACTCATAATCAACTATTCGTGGGGAAACCAGAGAGGAGAAGAATTTTTGGCTGAGGCAAGTTATAATGGAACGTTAGAACAGTTTCTTAAAGGTTGGTTTCCAGAGTAAAATTAAAATAACTACAATGAAAAAAATACTATTTATTATTCTAATTTCTATTTTCTTTATTGCGGGATGTAAACAAACTAAAACACTCGAAAGGATTGACCTTTCAACAGATTGGCGTTTTGCACCCGATGAAAAAAATATAGGAGCAAGTGAAAAATGGTTTGCTGTTGATTATGATGATTCCAAATGGGATATTCTTGAAGCTGGAAAGAAATGGGAAGAACAAGGCTACCCCGATTTAGATGCATACGGCTGGTATCGAAAATCTGTTGAAATTCCTTCGAATTGGAAAGGGAAGGATATTTGGATAAAATTTGCCGCAGTAAACGATGCTTACGAATTATTTATAAATGGAGAAAGTGTAAGTTATTTTGGGGAAGCAAACATTAGTGTCGCATCCCGGCCAACTTTCACAAAAATTTCGGAGCATTTAAAATATGGTAAATCCAATCAAATAACTGTAAAAGTAACGGATTGGGGAGGTAGCGGAGGATTGTGGAGGC
>JABMPI010000213.1 GCA_013203755.1 Bacteroidota bacterium | reverse complement strand
CTATTTATATTGTCGCCTAAATTTGTAGGATCAAAATTAACCGGATTTTTTATAGAGTGAATAGCAAACTTACAACTTGCTATTTTACACGCCAATAAAAATTCTCTCTTCTCCGGAATATATTGATAATCTTTGTACTCATTGTAAAAACTTAAAGCTTCAGAATAATTCCCGTCTTTGTAATACGCTTCTCCCAACCTAAAATTAATAAGTGGCTTGTTTATGTTCTCATTGGCTTTGTTTAAATGAAATATTTCAAGCTTCACCGAATCTATATCGTTGTACACATCGGCAAGAAAAAGATGAGCATCAGAAAATTCAGGTTCAATAGATAAAATACGTTTACAAGTTTCAATAGTTTGTTTATAATTATGGTTTGAATACGATGTTTTTGCCTCTGCCATTAATTTTTCAATTCTCTTTGAAGTTTGTGCTTGAGCTTCAAAATTAACAAAAGTCAATAACACGAATAAAAATATATAGATTAGTTTTCTACCTAAAATAAACATCCTTCTTATTGCAGTATTCAACATATTAGTTAAAATTATTATCAATGTTTTATGTACTTAAAAGTAATGGAAATAATTTATTGTCGTATTCCTCACCCCCAACCGCCTAAAGGGGGCAATTGCCACTTGCAATTAGCGTATGTTACATGGGGAGAAAAGTCCCCTTTAGGGGATTTAGGGGATTTAGGGGTAAAAATACAAATGCGACATTATATTATTTTCCATACCTAATTGTATTAAAATTGGGATATCAAATTAAATAAATAAAATAGATTCTATCAATTCTCATCGGTTAGAAATGTAAAAATAAATCCATTTCATTTAAAAATGAAACGATTAGGAAAATTAATTATTTTCCATGTATAATTGAATTCCTACACTAATTTAAAAGATACTTTCTTTTAAGCCCCCTTTAAATTTCCTTAGTTTCTTTGCTCATAAAAAGCCTCAATTCCCGGATAGTTAAATCTTGCTTTGGCTATCTTTTCCGGATAGTGAAAATAGGATAATTGAGCTTTTGCATATTCAACACCTTCATTATCAAACAATGAACATTCAATTTTAGCCAAACGTTTTTCCACAGAAATCAACTTTCCCCGCACTGTTATTTCACCTTTAGAAATGGTCAGCGGTTTTAAGTATTCCACATTTATTCCAGCAGTAACACCAGCCGTTTTCATTTTAATTAGTACAATCCACCCCGCCAATTCATCGAGCAAAGTAGCCTGTATTCCGCCATGCAAAACACCCATCCAACCTTCCAACGATTTTCGGGGCTGCCATTTTGCAACTAATTCATCGCCGCCTTCCCAAAAATCAAGTTGTAAACCAATTTCATTAAAAGGCGAACAACCAAAACAGTTGTAATCGTGACTGTGCCCCATTTCAATAAAGGGATTTATAATCTTTATCATCTGTATTTTACTGAAAACAAAAACAGGCTGGTAAAAACCAACCTGTCAATTATAATAACTTAAAGTATTAATTACCTCCTAAAATTATTGGCAAGCCATCTTTAGCGCTGCCAATTACAATAACTTTTGCATTTGGCGAAGCAGCTAGTGCAGTTGTTGCCTCAATACCACGTTGCGTAAGAATCTCCTTAGTTAAACTGGCATTAATAATTCGGTTATATGCAGCTATACCTTCTGCCTCAATTCTACGTTTCTCAGCTTTCGACACTTCACTTCGCAAAATAAATTCGTATGCTAAAGCTTCCTGCTCTTGTTTCAATTTGCTTTCAATTGCATTTTTAATCTGCTCAGGCAAATTAATAGAACGAATAAGCAGTGCTTTCATATTAATAAAGTTCTTACTCAAAACCAGCTTGGTTTCAGTAATAATAGCCTGCTCAACTTCTGCCCTTTTGGTTGAATAAATTTCTTCTGCAGTGTAACGTCCAGCAACCTGGCGAACAGAAGAACGAACTTCGGGAATTACCAAAACATTGATAAAATTCACCCCGAATTGCTCGTGCAAATAACCAATTTTGTCGTAAGCCGGATTAAAACGAATGGTAATATCGGTACTAATCGACAATCCATTTTTGTCTAGAACATCCATTGGTTCATCGCGTTGTTGCTCGCGAACATTATATCTGTAAACTGTATTCCAGGGGGCAATAACATGGAATCCCTCACCATAGATATTATCTTTATCTAAACCTGTTGTATAG
>JABMPI010000212.1 GCA_013203755.1 Bacteroidota bacterium | reverse complement strand
GGTAATTGCCACACCCGATCACTGGCATGCACAAATTACAGTTGATGCCGCCAAAGCAGGGAAAGATATTTACTGCGAAAAACCGCTGGCGTATACAGTTGCCGAAGGTCGTGCGATGGTACTGTCAGCACGAAAATACGATCGGGTTTTTCAAACCGGAAACATGCAGCGTTCCAGCTACAATTTCAGGCAGGCGTGCGAGTTGGTGGTGAACGGTTACATTGGCGAAATTAAAACCATCAACATTGGAGTTGGCGGCCCGGTAAAAGCGTGTGATTTACCATCGATGCCTGTTCCAGATTATCTGGATTGGGATTTATGGGTTGGTCCATCGTTGTATCGCGGCTACAATCCTGAATTATCGCCAACTGTTGATAAAGATATTTTTCCAAACTGGAGGAGTTACCGCGGGTTTGGAGGTGGCGGCATTACCGACTGGGGGGCACACATGTTCGACATTGCCCAGTGGGGACTTGAAATGGATAACTCGGGGCCAACCGTTTTTATTCCACCGGCAGCGGGCAAAGAACGTGGTTTAAAAATGATTTACGAAAATGGTGTGGTTATGAACCACGTGGATTTACCAGATGGTGCCGGAGTTGAATTTATTGGAACCGAAGGTAAAATTGAAGTAAGTCGTGGATACTTAAGAACTTTCCCAAATTCAAAACTTGCAAAATACAAATTCAAAGAAACTGAAAAACGACTGTATTTTAGCGACAACCACTATCAGGATTGGATAGATGCGATTAAAACTCGTACCCGACCAATTTCTGATGTTGAAACCGGGCATCGTACAAGTTCGGTGTGTAACCTTGCAAACATTGCTTACGAACTGCAAAAACCACTACAGTGGAATCCAGAAAAGGAACAATTTATTGGCGACGATTTTGCAAATATGATGCTTTCGCGCCCCTACCGTGGGAAATGGGATTTTACTGATTATTAGTACACCACAAATATAAATTCAGTGGGTGACTTATAGTTACCCGTTAAAAGTTCAAATTTAAACCTAATAAAATGAAACAATACACACTTCTTCTAATGGCAATTTCATTCATTTTATCCATCTCCAATGCCCAATCTCCCTACCCCGTTCGCGGGCTTTGCATTTCTTCACCGTCGGTAGATATTGTTGGTGAATTTGTTGAATTTATTGACAATGATCTTGCACCTGCAGGATTAAACCTGCTCATTCTCAGAATTGATTATCGTTATGAATATAAATCACATCCGGAATTAATTGGCGACAATCCCTATACAAAAACAGATGTAAAAAAATTGGTAAAAGTTTGTAAGGAAAACAACATCCGGTTAATTCCTCAAATCAATTTGTTTGGGCATCAGTCATGGCACGGAACAGTGGGCAAGTTACTGGAAGTATATCCTGAATTTGACGAAACACCCAAAGTTCACCTTCCCGAAGAATACAAATGGCCAAATTCTGATGAGTTATACTGTAAAAGTTATTGCCCGCTGCATCCGGAAGTGCACAAGGTAGTTTTCGATTTGATAGATGAAATTTGTGAAGTTTTTGAAACCGATGCTTTTCATGCCGGATTGGACGAGATATTTTACATAGGTCATGAACAGTGCACGCGCTGCAATGGCAAAGACAAAGCCGAACTTTTTTCTGGAGAAGTCACCAAAATCAGAAATCATTTAAAAGAAAAGAACCGCGAACTTTGGATTTGGGGCGACCGTTTAATAGATGGAAAAACAACCGGTATTGGTTTGTGGGAAGGCAGCTATAACAACACCCACCGTGCCATCAATATGATTCCCAAAGATGTAGTAATCTGCGACTGGCACTACGAACGCCCTGACCCCACCGCTGTACTTTTTGCCGCAAAAGGATTAAATGTACTCACCTGTCCGTGGCGAAACACTGAAAATGCACTGGAACAGGAAAAGATGCTTCGTGGTTTTATTGCAGGGGCAACCCGCGAAATGCAATCCAAATATCAAGGGATGTTACAAACCGTTTGGGGCTCAGCAAAAGGTTTTATGGAGAGTTACAAAGGAATCGGAAATCCTGAACGAATTGATAAATCCGCAGAATGTTTTAAAGCATTGACGAAAGTTTGGAATGAATAAAACTACAGTTAGCCCTTAAATTTAAGACCCGTATAGAATTTTTAAAATATTTTAGAAAAATATTAAATGAATAACAATTCAAACAATCGATAGAAATTCATGTTACCCTGTTTTATACTTTTCCCTAATTTTACAAAACTCAATATTGAATATCTTCTATGACTGAAATTCTAAATAAAAAGCCATGCATGGAATACCGGCGGTTTGGCAAAACAGAAAAATACATCAGCGCAATTACTTTGGGCGGAATGCGTTTCAAATATGGAGAGAGCGATCCTCGTCGTGAAATTCCACAAGAGACTTTGGAACAGTGCCGACAAACTGTTCAACTCGCTTTCGATGCCGGAATAAACCACATTGAAACTGCCTGGGGTTACAAAAAAAGCGAAACTGTTTATGGGAAGGTATTAAACGAAGAGTTAAAAATTCCGCGTAACTCGTACCATTTAATGACCAAAGGAAGCGCAATGTCGGCAAGTGAAATGCGCAAACTGGTTGAAACACAACTAAAAGATTTACAAACCGATTATCTCGATTTTTATGGTTGGCATGGGATTAACAACGACGACCTGTTAAATGAAGCCTGTAAAACCGGGGGTGCAGTTGAAGAGTTGCTAAAATTAAAAGAAGAGGGAATTATAAAACATGTAGGATTTAGTACGCATGGTCCGTTACAAACAATTATTAGAACCATAGAAACCAGGCTATTTGATTTTGTAAACCTGCATTACTACTATTTCGACCAGCGAAATTTAGCTGCCGTAAATATGGCGCAAATCAATGATATGGGAGTATTTATAATTTCGCCAAACGATAAAGGCGGACAACTTTTTAATCCTTCGCAAAAAGTAAAAATAGCCACAAATCCATTCACCCCAATTCAGTGGAACGCAAAATTTTGCTTACAGAATCCGGCTGTAAATACGCTTTCGTTTGGAATAACCGAACCTGCCCATTTTGAAGAGATGAGAGGTATATTTCCTTTATCAGTTCCAAGTTCGAAAACAGAGCAAAAAATAAAATTAAAACTCGACAGTTTTGTATTGGACGATCCATTTGCCAGTTACGATGGGTTTGACCTTCAAAACGATCCTTCTGAAATAAATATTCCGGCAGTTTTACGTTTGCGCAAGCTCTGGAAATGTTACGACATGAATGTTTATGGCAAGTACAGGTATAAAATATTTCAACAAAAAGGCCACTGGTTTCCGGGCGTGTATGCTTTTAACTCGAATATTAATAAAATTGACATGTC
>JABMPI010000211.1 GCA_013203755.1 Bacteroidota bacterium | reverse complement strand
TTTAAGAGCTTCATTTCTATTTCCAATTACCCAGTTTATAGCAGCGATATTATTATTTACTTTCCCCAGCCAGGTGCTATCGTTCAACTCAATAAACTGTACCAATGCCTTGTTGAAATAACCAATCGCCTCTTGAAAATACCCCAGACGCCAGTTGCCTAAACCAATTTTGTCATTAATTACAGCTCTACTGTATTTATCCTTTTCTAATAGTAATGCTTCTGAATAGTATTTTATCGACTCCACTCTATCAAGAGAATCGAATGTTTCTGCAAGTTGTACCAATATTTTTGCTCTGCTTGATTCTTCTGCAGTGTTAGATAATGCTTGTTTAAGGCTATCCACATAATTAACCTGGGCAATTCCAGTGTTAATCATTGCCAAAGCAATAAAAATAATACTGATTATGGTTTTATGCGGTAATTGTTTCAAACTGCTATCCTAAATTTTAACAAACCCAAGTCTCTTATGCGATGAGTGGCAAAAATAGTTAATTTTCTTAGATTCTTAACCGATAAACGCGATGTTTAAAATGATAGTGTGTAGAATATAGAAAGCAAAATCCAAGATGTAAATTGTTGCAGTTTTTCATAGAACTTTTAGTGGGTAATCAATGTAGAAGAAGATCAAAAATGAAATGTGTAACATTTTAGTCCTTAAATGAATAATAAATCAGGATTACATAAAAGCTTTATCCCAGGGAATTGCAGCTAAAATTACTAGTAATGCAATGCCATAAAAGATTGCTGCAGTTCTATGTTTTTTCCATGCAATTGGATTCCGTTTCGATTTTGCCCTGCCAATATGAACTAAAACCAAAGCAATGAACATCATTAGAATATGTTCTACTGCATAAAAGCGTAAATTTGAATTTTTCATTGCGGCTCCAAAATCTGCAAATGCTGCTTGCGTCAACGGGCTTACAAAAGCATAAAGTATAATCCCAATTAGAAATTGAATGTCTATAAAAATAACAAGTAGTAATCCTGCTACGTTATCTTTTTTATTCCATTTCCCCTTTTTTGTCCATTCGGAAGATGCAAAATAAACAGCTAAAATAAGGGCTATTAATACTAACCAGCGAAACATATTGTGAGTGTGTAAAAGTCCTGTGTACATAATTTTTAGTTTTTTTGATTAGAACAGTATATTGGTTAATTGGTTCATCCTATTTAACGAATTGAATGTTTTTATTTAGCATTACCGGAAAATGCATACCATGACCTAAATAAAAACTGGTATGTGGAGGCTGGTTGTAGGCTACATTTTGCCATGCAATGCTCAGCCGGTATTGTGGGTCGTGCATTAAGGTTATAAACCGATAATTGGTCTGAATATTAGTTGTATAAATGCGTAACGACTGTGCATCTTCCGCAGCAAAAATTACCTCTTCGCGCCAGTCGCCAAACAAATCGGCACTTAAAGTTGGAGTGGCTTTTGATCCGTTGTTCGAGCGAAATCCTTCAGCGTTTAAAAGTATTTTGCCTTTGTATTTGTTTATTTTATTTCCATTCAGTAGTTCCCGCAACAGGTCGCCATGCCACCAAATTGCAAAATTTGCAGACCTCGGTGAATCTCCAATTAATTCACCTTTATTATTCCAAATTCCGCCCCCCGAACACCACATTTCTGCTCCAAAATGGGAAGAGTCAATATCAGCAGCTACACCTCTTCCTACATCTTTTCCCGGTAGTTTTCCCCAAATTATTTCTCCCGAGGCAGCGTCAAATAAAGCTGCGCCAAAACCATTTTCGTATCCTTTAATTGGAACTTCATTTTCGTGAATTCCCCAAACTTCCATTCCTGGGCGAGTTGGGTCAAGGTCGCTCACATGCAATGCATCGCCGTGGCGTAATCCGGTTGAATACATTCCTTTTCCATCGTCGTCAACCACCATTGAGCCATAAATAATTTCATCTTTTCCATCACTGTCGATATCGGCAACTGTAAGACTATGGTTTCCCATGCCAGAAAATTCTTCAAGCCCGGGTTTGGAGGAGTCAAATACCCACCTTGATTTTAGCTCTCCATTATTCCAATCCCAGGCCGCAAGTACCGAACGTCCATAATATCCGCGGCACATTACCAAACTTGGATGAATACCATCGAGATAAGCCACGCCTGCCAGAAAACGATCTACACGATTTCCGCTGTTATCATTTCCCCCGTTTCCTCCAATTCCACCCCAGCCATCCAACGGATAGCGCGAAGGAATATATTTGGTTGTTACTAACTCTTTCCCGGTTAATCCGTTAAAAATGGTTAGAAACTCCGGACCATCTAAAATTTTTCCGTCTTCATTTACATAGTTTGCATTGGCATCACCAATTATTTTCCTCGCCCCATCTCTTGTCCCATCGGCAGTTTTGCAGGCAAATTCTGCCTTGCCGTCGCTGTCGAGGTCGTAAACTATAAATTGTGTGTAGTGTGCTCCATCCCTTATGTTTTTGCCGAGATTTATTTCCCATAAAAATGTGCCATCCATTTTGTAAGCCTGAAAAATTGGTTCGCTGGTTTCACCTTTATGCGAATTGTCGTGGGCGCGTCCGGCTTGATGCAAGATTATTTCATATTCTCCATCGCCATCCAAATCACCAACAGATGCATCGTTTGGTTTGTAACCAGTTGGAGTTTTTAAAGGAATGTCAAAAAAATTATTTTGAAGTGTAGAAATATTGTCCTGAAAAGTTTCAGTCTCTTTCCCATCGATTACAGAAACAATTCGATACAAATTATTGACATTTCCGTTTTTATCCAAAATACTGGTGGCATTTTTTAATGGTTCAGAATTAATTTTGATTTGATTTCGATACACATTAAAAGAAATATTCTGTGGGTCGGAGGCAAGTAAACGCCAACTAATAAAAACACCATTAGTGTCTGCTACAGCAATAGATCCCCGATTTAACCTTTCCATAATTCGTTGTGCAGGAGACAATTTTATAATGAATAAAAGTACTGCTAAAAGAAGAAGGGGTAGAAATCTAAATTTAAAATTCATGGTTCAGACTTTTAGGATAAGAGTTAAATGTAACAAAATTCGTCGAATTTTTATTGCTGCATATCAGCCAATTCAAAAACTTCATCGCCTTCCCAAATGGTTTTGTTCGAGTTCGGGTTTATAACGGAATTAATCATCGCTCGTGCCACCGTCTTGTCAGCAATCGGGCGGTATTTTTTTAAAACGTATTGAGTGATAAAATTGGCAACTGGAATTGAAATAATCTCCATTAATCGTTTTTTTGTCCGGTCTCCGGTTAAGGATGACGGGCGTAAAATAGCCAGATTTTTAAATCCTGTTTTTCCCGCAGCATCATCCAATTCTCCTTTCATTCTGGTATAAAACACTTTCGAATTTGAATTGGCACCAACCGATGAAACCAATACATAGTTATTAATTTTATTCTCTTTTGCCTTGTTTGCAAAATTTAGGTTGAATGTAAAATCAATTTCATATTGTTTCTCTTTGCTGCCTGCTTGTTTTAAAGTAGTCCCCAAAGCCGAAAAAAGCACATCTCCGGTTAAATATTTACTCCATTTTTCTTTATTCTTAAAATCAACAATTTGCTGTTCTAATTTCGGATGGTTAATTCCCGAATCGCGACGAACAAAAATTCTCACTTTATTAAAATTCTCATCCTCAAGAAGTAGTTGAACCAATTGTTTTCCAACCAGTCCTGTTGCCCCAATTACATTTGCTGTTAGATTCATTTTTGTCAAATTAATTTGTCATTAATTAGCTGTTTAAAGTGGTCGCATATTGTTTTTTCGAAGGGCAAAAATTCCATGCCCAAATCTTTTTTGATGTACGAATTATCGAATATTACGTCGTAATTAAAATTGCGGGTAACGAATTTTCTTGTTAATCCAAATAGTGGACCAACCAACCAGCCCAATGGTTTGGGGAGGTTTCTTTTAGGTAATGGATATTTGGGATAATGTTTTTTTAGTACTTGTGCAATGTTTAAAAACGATTGGCTTTCGGCAGCGGTAATATGGCGACCGCTTGCATTGGGAGTAAAAGCTGCCAGAATGTGTGCCTTGGCAACATCGCGCACATCAACAATGGCATGCGTTCCTTTTGGAACACCAGTTTTGTACGTGCCATCGCCCATTTTTATCATTAAATCGTTGCTCACTCCTGCATTGTTTTTGTCCAACGAAGGGCCCAGAATAAATCCCGGATTGATAACCACTAAATCCCATCGGTTCTGAGATTCAACAATTTTCCACGCCTCTTTTTCAGCAAGTGTTTTTGAATAAGAATAAGGCTGATGATTTGTTGAGCTCGTGGTATTCCATGACTTCTCTGTTATAATTCCATTCCCAAGCGTTGCTATGTCGCAACTGTCGCCATACATGGCAACCACCGATGAAGTTAAAACAACACGTTTTACACTTTCTGTTTGATTAACTAAATGCAGTACATTCTGTGTTCCTTTTAAAGCCGGCTCAACCAACTCTTTCTGTGCATCTTTAATTCCTGAAATTATAAAAGGTGATGCAGTATGAATTACAAGTTCACAATCTTTTATTGCCTTTTTAAACGAATTTTCTTTTAATAAATCGGCTTCGAATAATACCAGTTTACCCGTACTCGCTTCTTCTATCTTTATAAGATGTTGGAATTTCTCGGTATTGCTTTTATTCCGAACTGTTCCATGAACAGTAAATCCTTTTTCCAACAATTGTTTTACGACCCAAGAGGCCAGATATCCGTTAATTCCGGTAACTAAAATTGGTTTTATTTTGTTTATTGTTTGCATATTCATTTGTCTTAATAATCGAAGTACATAATTTTTACACTTATTCCCGTATAAATCTCTATTTTTATTAAAAAATCAGACAAATGAAACTTCCAATTGTTACTGTATTCAATCAAATAAAAAATAAAGC
>JABMPI010000210.1 GCA_013203755.1 Bacteroidota bacterium | reverse complement strand
GGCTTAAAGGGGGAATACTTGATCCTCTAGGTACCCAGATTCTTTGTGAGTCAGTAACAAATGATTTTGACAGGATTGCCTTTATACCCGCTGTCGGGATTGCACTGTCCGACCGGATAAACACCCCTAATTTACTCTTCAGCCATAAAGATAGAGTGAGAGAAGCACTGTTTAATCGTGTCAACCTTGGTGTGTTTGCCTGCTTTATTATTGCTGTTGCTATCAGTTTTACCCTGTTTCTGTTTAAGCGTTCAACTGTTGTTAAAGAAAATTCTAATTTGATTAGTTTGGAGGAACAATATCAGCAATACAAACCCCGTTTGAGCAAGGAGCTTATTGTAGCGATGCTGACCAAGATTGAAAAGAAGCAGGAAGTAACTAATGAGTATAGCGAGAGATATCACCTTGTGGGGATTATAAATGAATTGACGGCATTGACACCGAAGGAGGTTCGTATTGTTAAAATAAATGCTATGCTCGGGGGTATAGGGGTCGGTTTGCGTGGAGGAAAAAATGGTTCTGACCGCAAAGCGATAAATATAGTTGACCGTGGGAAGGATATACGACTTGAGGGGTTTGTTCATGGTGAACATTTCAGGCTTAAAACTGATTTGTTTGATTATGTAACAAAACTCAGAGAATCTACAATGTTTGATCAGGTTCGTATTCAAGAAAGTAAATTTGCATCATCTAAAAAGGATACAGTCCTTTATGGGTGCGTACAGACATTTACTCGTTTTTTAATAAAATTATTAGCGGGTTGCCTTCTGTTTGTAGGAACTAAGTGTTTTGTACTCCAATAGAAAATCAATTTTCAAATGTGCACTTTAAAATGGTACTTCATTTTCTAACCACGGTGTATGGATATCCCAAAGTTTGTCCCATCTTCCATCTTCACTCAATAGAAATGAATACAGACCTAATATAGCTTCTCCTCCATCCACATTCCATTGCTTTTCAGTTCCTTTTACTCTTTTACCAAATAGTTTTACTGCACTTTCGACGCTTCCTGAGCCTATCGGATATCTTTGATCTCTAAAATACTTATAATTTAATCTTTTTTTGTTTTCCCAAAGATGATTTATTAAATTATCAAGTTTAACTTTCAGATTATCTGCATTTCGTTTTTTCCCAGATTCAGGAAATCCTATTCGTAACTGGATTTTCTTTAGTTCATTTGTTAATTTATCTATTTCTCCATTCCATAAATATTGCTTCAATTTACATTGTACATTTTCGTCTGTATCTAACAGTTTCAAACTACTATGTAATGCTTCTGCTTTATGATAATAATCCAATATATGCGTTGATTTAGGAAAGAGAGGATTAAATATGTCGTTCATTATATGCTCACTTCCGTCACTCAGACAAATCTGTACGTCTCCAGGTGCAATTCCTCTCATATAGAGATGGCTTGTTATTGACATAGCTGTATCTTTCCAACATACATTTGTTGCTCCATATGTGGATAAACCTGTTATCATTTTGGCTACTTTGTCGATGGTTGTTTTATTATTAGCTTTTTCTGTTCGTTCGTCAAAATTGTTCTTGTCGTAAACACTTATTCTGAAGATCTTGTTTTCATGCCAACGTAAAGCCTTCCTGCCTTTTTCACTTTCATTTAAAGGTGGTATCCAATCAAACATTTGCATTCTTCCTCCATCAACAGCAAGTGCAATAATATACTTTGATGAATCAAGGTATTTTTTTTCTATTCTTAACTCTTCGACTAATGGATGCTTACTTTTAATTATTTCTTGTGATAGACCGTGGGATATATCATTGTGTAATCCTGAAAACTCTTTATTTATATATTCGCCTATATGATTGCTAACTGTTCGTATTTGATTCCTGTTTATATCAATGTTTATCAATTCTTTTAAATTTTTGGACGCATTTTCATAAGAACCTGCTCGATTAGCTGCACATATTTTTTTTTGTGTAAGTGGTGTGAATTTTGCTTTTTCCGGTAATTTCAATACTATTCTTTTTGTATCAATTTCCTCTTTACAATTTTTACACTTGCCTACCGGCAAGTTGACTGATTTTAATTTGCCCCCTAAACTTGTTATTAATTCTCCTGCTTTTTCACATTCAATACTATTGTTCCTTTTGATTGTATTGCTCGTCTGACAAGCCGGACATTTAACGCTGATCTCTTTCAGTTCATCTATTGACGATTCTAATACTAACGCTTCCATTTTAGATTGAAAACTTTCAATTTTTTTTTCTAATTGAAATATATTTGGTAAATTATCTTCATCAAATTCTTTACACTCTGACAATCCTTCTTTGAAGTTTTGTATTAAATCTACATGTTTTTCGTATATTCCTTCTGTAGACGTGTCTCTTGATCTTAAATAATCTGATGAATCTATTTTTTTATTTATATTTTGTACCACTGCTGAAAAGATCTCTTCCTTGTTACCTGTTAAACCAATACCTTTCAAGTGTAAAGCTACCGCTCTTTCTGAATATTTCCCGGAAAAAGTTTCTTCTAAATGGTTACTTACTGCTGTTTTACTAGGAACCTTATTGTCTAAAATATTTAATATGGACTTCTTTATTATTTCTCCCTTTACTCGTTCGTTAAATTTATAATCCTTTTTTTGTCCATTTCGATTATCCAGTAAACCTTCTGATCCATACGTTTTAAATTTTTTATAATTCTGATTAACTGAAAGGCGGTTGCAATTCAATATCTTTGCTACTTCGATTTGTTTGATCAGGTTTAAATCTAAAAAAATTAATGATAATAATTTCTTTCCAATTTTATCTGTTTTCATTATTTTAAATGATATAGGTCCTGTCAGCATGAACTCAACAGTGCCTTTGTTCTGTTCATTATATTTTAGGGTTGGATTTATAATTGTTTCCAGGGGGGCTTTTTTTAATATTGTATATGGTACTTTTTTTCGCTTATCTAAAAACCTATCTACTCCGTCTTCTAATATATCTTGAATTAGTGTTTTTATGCCTGCTTCAGAAAATCCAAAATTTGTTGAAACTAAATCATAGGGAAACCCCAAAATATAAAAAGAAAAACTCAAAATTTTATTCACCACATCCAGTCCTAATGAATCAATTGCTAAGTTTAATCTTTTCTGGCCTTTAATTTCACTTTGTGTGTTACTTATAATAGGAAGTTTCATATTGAAAGATACCTCGGGGTTAATAATACATCTACTTTGTACCATCAAATACACTAAATGTCAATACAATAAAAGAAATGCGCTTGTAATCGCGGTGTTTTATAGATGCGGTATGTTAAGTAGGGTATCAATTTGATTTGCACTTTCGTGTTAGTGGCAGTTTTTTAATGCGATGCGTATGAAATGCAGTGTAGTAGGGTTATCTGTCCAAATGAGAGTTGTTTTTCCTGAAAAATCTTGTACGCACCCGGTACCAACTTCAAGGCATGGATTTTTACTTATGTCACAAACACCATATTTACTTTTAATAAGCGATATGAAAGAATAAATAATTTTGAAATAACTTTGGAAACCGTGAATATGGAGTCACTTGTTGAAATATTTGAACAGGAGACTGTTTATCTGAACATAATTGAAGAGCCGGAAAAAATATTCGAAACTGTTAGTGATAAAATGAAAAAATCACTAAGCATGCTTAGTAGCATTGAAAGAAGTGTGTTTCTTCTTAGATCTATTGAACAATTATCATATAAAGAAATATCTGGTGTTTTAAAAATACCTATCGGGACTGTTATGAGCCATCTCTCACGTGCAAGAGTAAAATTAAGAAGATTATTGTGCGATTACGCTAATGAAACGGGATTTTCTAAAAAATGAAATGTGAAGAAGTAAAACATTATATTGAACTGTTCATGGATTCGGAATTGGATCCAAAATCTAACCTTGAAG
>JABMPI010000209.1 GCA_013203755.1 Bacteroidota bacterium | reverse complement strand
AGTGTGGATATTTATTATGCCATTCCTTAATTACTGGCTTCAGATTTCCTTTGAGTTCATTTATTTCCTCTGGAATCTCGTATTTCTCACCCCAATTGTTTGCTATTATTTCCCACGCTTGTATCATCGATAAAATTCTGTCATCAAGATAGCCCTTGTCGGTATCGTTAACGTATTCTAACAATGTCCTAATTTCTTTGTATTTTATGTCAAACTCTTCATCAAAATAAGGTAAGGTTTCTGTGAGATATTTGGCATGGTACTTTTTGGGAATGATGCTTTGAATTTTTCGGCTTGTTGATCTTGCATTATTTACTAGTAC
Source organism: Bacteroidota bacterium (assembly GCA_013203755.1). Lineage (GTDB taxonomy): Bacteria > Bacteroidota > Bacteroidia > Bacteroidales > Prolixibacteraceae > Draconibacterium. The sequence goes on along the minus strand of JABMPI010000209.1, from coordinate 5,119 downwards.
TATGGAACGGCCATCTTTTTCAAATTCCTGAACCGGAAAGGATAAGCTTTTACCTGTAGCTAAAGTTAAAAGCATGATTAAGGAATTAATAAGCTTGTCGTATTCTTCCTGACGTTCTCCCTTCTTGGTTAATCTAATGATTGATGTAAATTGTGGTATTTGCCAGTACTTTTCTATTAATTCATGTTCTTTGGTTGAAATATTCTTAATGTCTACAGAAAAACCTTTGTAGTTAAATTTGAAATCTTCAGCAAACAAATTTAAGACCTTATAAGTGGCAGCATTATTTGTTTTATCTGTGAGTATTTCACCAATTATAATATCTTTTTGCAGTTCAAATTCAAATTCTTTTTCACCATCAAATTTTGTTATAAAAAGATCTAAAGAGCGAAAGGGGTTACCCTCTTTAGTACGGCCGATTATATTCCATTTTGATTTGTACAATGAAAATTTATGTGATATTGGCAATGTTTCAAACGATGTGCAAAACAATACTCCTTTTTCATTTATCAGGTAATAACGAAAAGTAACGTCTATCTCAAAATCATCTTTAAAGAGCTTTGCTTTACCAGCATATATTATTATTTGTGGATTCTCAAAAATTGAATAATTTATTTCATTCATTGCTATTCATATTTTCGGTAAACATTCAAATTTATCATTGAAGAAACATCCCGGCTAATTGCAAGCTGAAACCTATAATTAAAAACCCCAAACTGACATACGCCATTCTTTTTATATACACATTTTTCTTCACGGTTTCGGGCAAAATATCTCCAATAACTAAACCAGGTGCATCCCCAACTTTTGAAGGTAAGCCAAAACGAAATAACATTATTACACCAACGATGTCCAGCAATAAACCTATTGAACTTAGAATTTTATAAATTTCCATAATAAGTTTTCTTGAAGATTATTCTTGTTTTATCCCTGTTTCTGGTACTTCTTAAAATTCTCAGCCTGCTCAAAAATCTCCTTGTACACTTCATCGCGGTCAACCGGTGGGTAATCGTTTTCGGCCAAAAGCATAATTAAATCAACTTTTAGTTCGGCTTTAATATCTGACCGTTTGCTCCAATCGGTATATTTGGCTTTGTCGTCAACTACGGTTTTAACTTCTTTTGCCAGAAGAATGAGTTTATCTTCCGGGTATTCAAAATCGTATTTGTGTGCCAGTGCTTTCAGAATATCGTAAAAGGCTTTTTCCTCAAAATCAATTCCGAGTTCATTGAAGGATTCCTTCTCTTTCTTTAAAGCGTGGTACAAATCGATAATTTCGTCGGTAAAATCTTCTAATACTTCACTTCGTAATACATCAGCTTCCTTGCGCTCATTATATTTCTCCACCAGCGACTTCATTTTTTTCGAGAAGTCAATTCCCTTCATTTTATTAACCTTCTTAAAATCTTCGATTGCTTTGGCAAGCAGTTGCTGCAGGAGTTTAATTTTGGTATTAGGCAATTTTATCTTTTCAATTTTTGCCAAATAATTATCATCAAAAATATCTACCTCGGTTTGCTTGTCGGAACCCAATTTAAAAATTTCTTCTACTCCATCACTTAACAATGCCTGTTTTATCATTTCCCGAACCTTGGAGTTCATTTGGGCAATATCGGGTGCATCGCCTTTGGTTAGCTTAAACACGATGGAACGAACGGCCAGATAGAAATGAATGAGGTCGCGTTGCTCCTGACCGAAAGCCTCGTTGCCGGAACAAATATCGTAGGCCGCCTTTAAGCGTTTTGCCAGGTACATAAACCGCTTTTCCAGTTCCTGGGTAATCTGCACAAATTCGGCTGCCATATTCAGGGTTTCCAACTGCTGAAGCGGAGTGCCTTTAAAATAAGGTTCTGTATTGAATTTATGAAAGATTCTATTGAGCAAATCCAGATGGTCTTTTACAACAACCACTGACTGTTCAATGTCTTCAAAATTATTACTGTCGGCTTTGTTGTAGTGTGCCAGCGCCAGGTTCATCTGTTTTTTGATGCCAATATAATCGACAACCAGTCCTTTTTCTTTGCCCTCAATTTTGCGATTAACGCGCGAAATGGTTTGTATCAGGTTATGCCGCTGAACCGGTTTGTCGATGTACATGGTATCCAGGGCAGGAACATCGAAACCAGTGAGCCACATATCAACCAAAATGGCAATTTTGAAATTCGATTTTTCGTTTTTGAATTGCCGGTCCAACTCCTTGCGGTATTCTTTGGTACCCAGTAAATCGTACAACTCTTTTTCATCATCCTGGCCGCGGGTCATCACCATTTTAATGCGTTCAATCGGTTTGATTTCCCGTTTCTCCTTTTCCGTTAATTCGGCATCTGCATCGCAGGATTTTACTTCTATCCATTCGGGACGCAATGCAATAATTTGTTTGTATAAATCCCATGCAATGGGTCGACTGCTACAAACAAACATCGCTTTTCCTTTAATCGTTGCACCTTCGGCAATGCGGTTTTCATAATGCTTTACAAAATCTTCCGCAACGGCTTTTATTCGGTCGGGGTCACCAATAATCACATTCATATTAGTGGTGGCCTTTTTACTCTCCTCAATCTGGTATTCGTTAGTGCCTTCTTCTGCACATTCGTTGTAATATTTTTCAATATCCTGAAGCTTGCTGTTTTCGAGCAATACTTTTGCAGCACGGCCTTCGTAAACAATGGGAACGGTAATTTTATCTTTTACCGACTCGGTCATGGTGTAAGAATCTACAATCTCGCCAAATACACTCTCCATTGCATCGATGGGTGTGCCGGTAAAACCAACATACGTGGCATTGGGCAGTGAATCATGCAGGTATTTGGCAAAACCGTAAGTTTTTGTAACTCCCAGCGCGGTAATTTTTATTTTCTGGTCGAGGTTGGTTTGGCTGCGATGCGCTTCATCCGAAATACAAATTACATTGGTTCGTTCGGTGAGCAACTCGGTATCTTCGGTAAATTTATGAATGGTCGTAAGAAAAACCCCACCACTGTTCCGATCCTGTATCAATTCGCGCAAATGAGCACGGCTTTCGACACTGATAACCGTTTCATCACCAATGTAACCTTTGCCGTTGGTGAATTGCGCGGAAAGTTGAGTATCCAAATCGTTGCGATCGGTGATAAGAATAATGGTTGGACTTGAAAAATGGACGCTTTTCATTAACAGACGCGTTAAAAAAAGCATGGTAAAACTTTTGCCACAACCGGTAGCACCGAAATAGGTTCCTCCTTTTCCATCACCATTCGGGCGTTGCTGTTTTTTTATACTTTCAAATAATTTCCGGGCAGCGTAATATTGCGGATAGCGGCAAACTATCTTTTCGTCTTTTTTCGAACTGTCGGGCAGGTAAATAAAATTATGAATGATATCGCGTAAACGGTTCCGGTTAAACATGCCCTGGATGATGGAATACATTGACGGGATTCCATCCACCTCAGTTTCGTTGCCTGTAATTTTACGCCAGGCATAGAAAAACTCGTAGGGTGCGAAAAAAGAACCTGCTTTGTTGTTTACACCATCACTGATAACACAAAAAGCATTGTATTTAAACAGTTCGGGAATATCGCGCTTGTACCGAACAGTTAATTGAATAAAAGCATCGTGAATGGTTGCTTCTTCGCGAATGGCACTTTTAAACTCAAAGACCACCAGCGGCAAACCGTTGATGTAAATAATTGCATCGGGGATGCGTTTTTCGTAACCCGAAATTTCGAGCTGGTTAACCACTTTGTAGATGTTCTTATCCGATTTTAACTGATAAATAGTATCAACATCTGCGGCAATGGATTTATAATCTGATTCTGATTCGTTTACTGACTCACTATTTTTATTGAAAACGTTGTAATTGATAAGCTGAATATAGAGGTCTTTTTTGTTGGGGTCTTCTCGTTTTAAGAGGAAACCATCGCAAACCAGTTTCATGATGGCTTTATTGCTTTCGTATAAGTCGGAAGCAGGGAATTTCTCCAAATCGCGGATAATGTTTTCCACCTCCGAAACCGTTATTTCTTCTTCACGATACTGCTGCAAAAGAAAAGCTTTCAGGTCGTCTTTAATCAACACTTCTTCCGGTGAGCGCTGAATAGTCTGCCCCAATAAGTGAGGAATTTCTTCTTTCCCCAGCAGCTCAATAAAAGCCTGTTCCAGTTGTGCTTCGGTGAACTTCATTGGCATTATTATTCAAGTTCAATTTTGAAATCCAGTTTATTAATCCTCTCCATTAATTCTTTAATCCTGCCTAATAATTTTCCCCATGAAAGTTTATCTCCATAAATCATATTTTCACTCAATTCGTTATAATCTTTTTCCCAATCTTTTAAAAGTTTATCAGGAGGAATGAGATTTATTGTCTGAGGCTGATGAAAATTATAGTCCACCGTACCGACAGAAAACAGCAACTTCCTATGCTGAACAATCGTTTGGTAAAGTTCATGATCGGATAACGCGGCTTTTGCAAAAGGAGTATCCATCATCTTTTCAATGTCATAAAAATGGCGGGAAAGTCGATCGGTTCTTATCTCATCCTTTTGAAACTCTTCATGCAATAGAAATATTTTTTCAAGGAAAGTTCTTTCCGGTGAAGCAGTTGCAATTTTAATGGGTTCATCAGCAAAATCCTGTTCAGGAAATTGTTCGGTTACAAAAGAAGTAATTGTTCGTTCAGAAAAAGGTTCTTTCAACGACCTGCTCCCTATTTCAATTAAAACTCTGGGTTTTAAATATTCTGTGTATTGCGTTACGTTAGGATAATAAATTTCGATCGACAAAGGATCATTTTCTGTTCCTTCCGTTATTATTATTTCAACGTCACCAATTCCTGCCTCAATAAATCCCTTTTTCAGTAAGGGAAAGAATTCTTTGGTGATGAATTCTTTGGATTTACTTCTGAGTTTCTTGACGTGCTTTTTTGTCTGAACATTTTCGATGCCTAAAACTGCTTTATCCAGCGCCAAATCAACATCTTCAGAAAAGCGATCGATTAATTTCCATCCTTTGCTTAATGAAGTACCTCCTTTGAATATCAGATGTTTTGCGAAATCCATACCGAAAATGATCCGCAGTGTTTGAACCACCCACCAGTCTTTTTCCACTGCATAATCCGGCAAAGGAGTTCTTGCTGAGATTTGTT
>JABMPI010000208.1 GCA_013203755.1 Bacteroidota bacterium | reverse complement strand
TAAGTTGATTTTTTTTATAGTATTCAAAAGAGTCGGCTAGTTTATATTGAATATTTTCATCTTTTGCAGAATAAAGAGAGAAATCTTCCAAAACTAGAATGGACTGCAAACCTGGTGCTTTTTCAAAATCAATTTTATCTAGTAAGGATTTTGCACCTATAGCTATTTTTGATTCCGAGTGGTTGATTATGTGATTTGTATCGTATTCATTAAAATCGGGCATTATAGGAACCGGAACCAAGCCTGCAGAAATAGCGGACAAAAAAGTAGCTCCCCAATGTGCGGAATTTCGACCAAGTACTGCAATTTTATCACCTTTCTGTAGTCCAGTAATTTGATAAAAAAGATGTAGTGATTTTATAATTTCAGCTATTTCCTTGTATTTAAAATCTTTTCCTTCGTAATCGGAAAATGCAAGGTTATCCCAGTTTTGATGAAATGACTTGGTGTAGAGTTTTGCAATCGTTTGATTTTTCATATTTCTGTTTTTTGCACAATCAAATTTATAAAAAATAGTGATTGAAAAAAACTTTTAAAGAAACCACATGTTTGTATTTTTAGAGAATGAAAAACTAAAAAAACATGAATATGAAAAAGACAATTGCAATACTATTAATGCTGATTTCGGGTCAAGTGTTTTCGCAGGATTTTGAGAATTTGAATGTTGGAAGAACAGCGATTGATTTTAACTTAAAAATCATTCAGGGAGATAAAATTATTTTTAGTGAAATTAACAGTAATAGTCCTGTTGTTTTGATTGTCTTGCGCGGCTGGGTTGGTTATCAGTGCCCCGTTTGTAGTCGGCAGGTTGGCCGGTTTATTGCTGAGGCAGAAAAGCTGAAAGAACTTGGTGCAGCAGTCTTATTGGTTTATCCCGGTCCATCGGCAGAGTTGCAGACAAAAGCCAATGAATTTACCGAAGACTTTAATTTGCCAGAAAATTTCTATTTTACACTCGATCCCGATTATTCGATGATTAATAAATATGGATTACGTTGGGATGCTCCAAGGGAAACTGCTTACCCATCTACTTTTGTAGTCGATAAAACTGGAAAAATTGTGTATTCAAAAATAAGTAAAACCCACGGTGGCCGGGCAAAAGCAGATGAGGTTTTAGAGGTGTTGGGGAAATTGTAATTACCTGCCTGAAATATTTCTGGGTGTGGCGAATTCCGCTTCGCCATTTTAAAGCGGTTTGGAAACCGCTTCACCCAAAGTGTGGACAAAAGGTTAACAACTGCTAACAGAAATTAGAACCACAAGCTTTTTTGTTTTATATCTTTAAAACAAAAAATGACAGAACAACCTCTTGCAATCCCAATCGAAAAAATCAAAGCAGACTTTCATACGTTTCTAACACATGACCAAAACCGTAGAATAATTTTTTCCGGGCCGTTTGGAATTGGGAAAACTTATTTTTTGAATGAGTTTTTTGGAGAAAAGAGGTTTATTTCATGACTATTAAAAGTTTTGTAATTTTAAAGAAAAATGACTCAAGAAGAATTATTAGAAAAAGAGGAAATGGTTCGAAAATGTGGACTATTACAATTTCGAAAATATAACCACTTTCTTCGCGAGAGCCTTCAAAACAATAGAATAATTTTTGGAGAGGCAAAAAATTTCAATGACCCATTTGATTGTAATTTACCTATTAATATTTCCAACACAGAAAGAGAAATATTAGACTTTTTAATGAAAACTAATGAAGAAGGAAATTATGGGAAAAGTATGTCAGAAATAAGAAATCTTGCAAGTTATTATCTAAAACGAGAAATGAACTTGCAAAGCAACTACGTGATGAGGTAAACAGTAATAGAAGATTCACTTGTTTTAATATGTTTTCAGAAAAACAAATCTTTGGTAATTCATTGTTTTGGGCAAATTATGCGGGTAAACATTATGGCGTTTGTATGAAGTTCAACGGTGAAATTATTGAAGCAAAGAATAGCTATCATTGTGAAGAAGGGGAATTCGTTTCATCATTGCCAATTGAGTATTGTGAAGAAATCCCTGAGTTTAATTATATAAGATATAGGTTAGGTTCTGAAAAGAAAAGTTCAGTTCAATATTATTTTGGAACAAAGTCAAATGAATGGAAATATGAGAGCGAAGTTCGATTCATATATGAAAATTATAATGCCCGTACAGAAAAGTATCCTCAGGTTCGATTTGATACCGACCTACTTGAAAAGGTATATTTAGGATGTAATCTTCAAGAAACGGAAATAAATAAAGTTTGCGAAATCTTAGCATCCAAAGAATATCAACATGTTGATATTAGTAGATTAGTAAAATCAAAGAAATCATTCCAACTAATAGAACAAAAAATAAGGTAAAATAAAAGCCAGTCCCTCTCAGAACAGGCTTCAATGTCTTAACGGGTGTGGCGAATTCCGATTCGCCATTTTAAAGCGGTTTGGAAACCGCTTCACCCAAGTTGTGGACAAAAGGTTAACAACTGCTAACAGAAATTAGAACCACAAGCTTTTTTGTTTTATATCTTTAAAACAAAAATGGCTGACCAACCTCTTGCAATCCCAATCGATAAAATTAAAGCAGATTTTCAAGATTTTTTAGTCCCAGACCACAACCGAAGAATAATATTTTCAGGGCCCTTTGGAATTGGGAAGACTTATTTTTTGAAGGAGTTTTTTGAAGAAAAAGAAAATGAATATTTCCCGGTTTTTCTTCGCCCCATTAATTATTCCATTCTTTCAAATGAAGACGTCTTCAAATTTATCAAATAGGATATTCTCATTCAATTGATAAATCAAAACATTGTTAAAATTGGAAGAGATTTGAGTGTGGCAAGAATTAGTACGGCAAAGAACTTTGTTAAAAATAATAAGCTTCTAATTCTGAAAAACCTGTTAAAAGTAATTCCAAATTTGGGAGGTGTTGCAGATGGTATTGATTCATTTCAAGAGTTATATAAAAAATACAACGAAGGACTTGAAAAAGGACAAGCACTCCAAGAGGATTCGGTTAAAATATTTATCTCCGATTTAGAACGCAACTTTCTGTTGGAGTATGATAATGTTGCAAAATTTATTCAAGAAAAACTTAATAAGATTGATAAGAAGAAAGTTCTAATTATTGATGACCTCGACCGTTTAGACCCGGAACACATCTTCCGCTTATTTAATGTTTTTAGTGCCCATTTTGATTTGGTTGATGACAACAGCAATAAATTCGGTTTCGACAAAATAATCTTTGTTTGCGACATTGAAAATATCCGGAAAATATTTGCCCATAAATATGGCAGTAAGGTTGATTTTAGTGGGTATATTGATAAGTTTTATTCGACTGAAATATTCTATCTTTTTCATAAAAATGTTTTTAACAAAAACATTTCTCCTTACCTCGAAAAAAAAATAAGAATTCGAAGCCATGATGGTTCCCCATTAAGTATATTTCCACTATTAGTGTTGGTATTGAAGTTACTTTTTGATGGGCACGAACTAAATATTCGAATGCTTAAAAGAATTGAATCATATAAGCCAAGTTTTGTTAGTGAAAATGAAGTTATAGATTATCAGCCAATTTTATTTTCAAGATTTGGTTCAAAAGAGAACTCCGTATTAAAATCCTATCGCTTTTTAATCGTTATCAAAATTCTTCTTGAATTATTTTCATCTAAAGAAGAACTTGTTCGTAAGTTTAAGAATGCACTGTTGAATTATTCAGAGAAGGATGATGTTCTTCAGAGCCACTATTACAAGCAATTTTTGACAGAGGCAATTTTATTTGCAGATATGGATAATCATAAGTTTCGGGTATCTACAAAAGAAGAAGAATATGAGTTTGAGTATTCGAAAATGAATAATAAATATACAGTTACAGGTCGCTATTATGATTATAATAGTAATGAAGGTGAAATGTGGTATGGAATAAATATTCCAGTTTCAGACCAGCAGGTTTCCAATGGTGAATTCTATCCCATTTTGGTTGAAGCAATAATAACAATACTACAAAACGGGATTATTTAATAATAAAAAAGCCGGCCCCTCTCAGAACCGGCTTCAATATTTTGTAATTCAGCAGGTGACTCGAAGTCACCTGCTGAATATAAATTAATCCTCTTTGTAAGCCTCAATCAACACTTCCAGAATTTTCTTCCCTGCAGCGGCAACACTACTGCCAGGACCGAAAATTGCAACTGCACCGGCATCGTACAGATATTTGTAATCTTGTGCCGGAATAACTCCACCACAAATTACCATAATATCGTCGCGGCCCAGTTTTTTAAGCTCTGCAATTACGGCAGGCACCAATGTTTTGTGTCCTGCAGCCAACGATGAAACACCCAAAACATGCACGTCGTTTTCAACGGCTTGTTTGGCAGCTTCTTCGGGAGTCTGGAACAGTGGTCCCATGTCTACATCGAAACCAATATCAGCATAACCAGTTGCAACTACTTTTGCTCCGCGGTCGTGACCGTCTTGCCCCATTTTTGCAACCATAATTCGTGGCTGACGACCTTCAGATTCAGCAAACTGTTTTGCCAATTCCTGAGCTTCAATAAACTCACTTTTATTTTTTGCTTCCGATTTATACACGCCTTCAATCGTTCTAATTACTGCTTTATATCTTCCTGCAACTTTCTCACAAGCATCCGAAATCTCACCTAAAGATGCACGTTTTTGTGCTGCATCAATAGCCAAAGCTAATAAATTTCCTTCGCCTGTTTCTGCTGCTTTGGTAATGGCAGCCAACGAAGCCTGAACATCGGCTTCATTTCTGTCAGCACGCAATTTTCTTAGTCTTTCAACTTGCGAAATACGAACTTCTGCATTGTCGATTTCCAAAATATCAATCGGGTCTTCTTTTTCCAAACGATATTTGTTTACACCTACAATGGTTTGTGTACCACCATCAATTTTTCCTTGTGCACGAGCCGCAGCTTCTTCAATACGCATTTTCGGAACTCCGGTTTCAATGGCTTTCGACATGCCACCCAACTTTTCAACCTCTTCGATTAAAGCCCAGGCTTTGTCTGTCAATTCTTTGGTTAATGTTTCAACATAATACGAACCTGCCCATGGATCTGCTGCGCGACAAATTTCAGTTTCTTGTTGAATATATAATTGTGTATTACGCGCAATACGTGCTGAGAAATCGGTTGGCAATGCAATCGCTTCGTCGAGTGCGTTTGTATGTAAACTTTGTGTGCCGCCCAATGTTGCAGCCATTGCTTCAATTGCAGTGCGACCAATATTATTGAATGGGTCTTGTTCGGTTAACGACCAACCCGAAGTTTGTGAGTGGGTACGCAAAGCCATCGATTTAGGATTTTTTGGATTGAATTGTTTAACCAATTTTGCCCAAATCATTCGTGCTGCACGCATTTTTGCAATCTCCATAAAGTGGTTCATTCCAACCGCCCAGAAGAAAGACAAACGAGGAGCAAAATTATCAATGTCTAATCCAGCTTTTACACCTGTACGAAGATAATCCAAACCATCTGCTAAAGTGTAAGCCATTTCGATATCGGCAGTTGCACCAGCTTCTTGCATGTGGTAACCCGAGATTGAGATTGAATTGAACTTCGGCATTTTTTGCGAAGTGAATTCAAAAATATCGGCAATAATTTTCATAGAGAATTCCGGTGGGTAAATGTAAGTATTACGCACCATATATTCTTT
>JABMPI010000207.1 GCA_013203755.1 Bacteroidota bacterium | reverse complement strand
CCCCCTGGAATTCAGCATCAAAAACAACTTTAAACCCTTTGTTTTTAAGTTCGTCGCCAGTTGCTTTTAAAATTATTCTACCCGTGGAAGCATGAACAACCACATAATTTTTCTCTGAATCCAAATGATTTACCGTCACCCATTGTTCGCTAACTTTTGAAAACTGTTTAAACACCCCAATAATTCCCCCCGATTTTGATTCCGTATTTATTCGCTGAAACCCATCCCAACTTCCGTGTGTTGGTTCTCCAAAACCCGGAAGATCTTGTCGGAAGAGCATAATTCCATGTTTATTTTCCATCGCCCGCAACCATCCTGATATTTCCTTAAATTGCCGACGTTTTTCCACACTCATTTTGCGGGGGTCGCCTAACATTATCGGCAACGTACCTGCCAACGATTTATAGGAATAAAGAGAATGCTCATCTTCCAGCGACTGGTTACCAATTACCAAGGCTGTTGCGGGAATTACCGGAGCCCGCCACCAAGCCATTTGTCGCACCCTTTCACTACCTACCGGCGCCTCATCGTAAAAATTAGAAAGCCAGTTTCCTTCGGCGTGTTTGCACATATCGTAATCAACCATTTGCAAAGCTCCCATGGTTTCAAAAGTACAATCTATAAAAAGATTGGGCGCTGCATCGTGTAATTCATCAAACATTTGCCAGGCACTTCTGTAAATTTCAAGAAACGATTCCTGACGGTCTTTGTGCGAATGATTTTCTGCGTAACATCCAGAAACATCACCACCGTAACGATACGCACTTGCGGCAATGGCAAAATCGAGTTTCACATATTCCAAACCGTGTTCTTTTACCAATCCTAAAATTTTGTCTTTTATATAATCTTTCCAACCAGTAGTAAAACAGGCGGAATAACGGTCAGTTTCCGAACCAGTATGCAGGTTTGTATGTTCCCCATCTTTATATTTTACAAACCATTCGGGATGTTCTGCATAAACTTTACTGTTTTTAGAAGCGGCTCCCATACTCAACCACAAACCGGGTTTCATTCCTTTCGATTTTACATACTCAAAAACAGGTTTTAATCCATTGGGGAATTTTTCATAATCAATCTCCCAATCTCCAAAACCAACTTGCCAGCCATCGTCAATGATAAACTCTTCAATACCACAATCGGCCGCTGCGTCTGCCAGCTCTTTAACTAATTTTTCGTTTACATCTCTTCTGAATGGTTTCCAGGTATTGTATACAAACGTGGGTTTTACAGGAATCTCATTCAACCGAATTCCCATGTAATTGCGAACAAAATCAGACACCGTTTCATCGATTACAGCACGCGGATTATTGTTTACATACAAACCCGTAAAAACCCACGGACTTTCCCATTTTTCAGCAGGTTCAATCCAAACTCCAAAAGGATATTGCTGGTTGGGATGCGTTAATCCACTCGTAATTTTTCGTCCATCCAAAAACGAAGTAGTCCGTTTTAAAACTCCGGGAACTTCATTCCCCAACACAAAACCTCTTTTCTTAGATTCATCATGAACCAATACCAGTGGATCATCCCAGTCGCCCATAAAAGGTCCTAAATGCCTGTATCTTCCATATTTCTGATAAGTTACATTATACGTTGCACTCCAGGCAGTTTTAAGTTCCTCAATATTTAATGCTTCAATTTGAAATTCATGAGTACCAATATTTTCAAATGCTATTTTTTTGCGAATAATCGGCAGGTTTGAATAAGTTATGTAAGTAATCTTAAGCCTTAGAGTTTTGTTTAATTCCGAAGTTCCCTTTAAAGTAAACTCCAATAAACCTGTTTCTTTCTCCTCTTTCGAAATAACATTCTCAACCTCCCAACCGGTTTTGCCAGAAATCATTTTACCATTCAGCAAAAAAGAAAATTCGGTTTCTTCAATTGAATTAGGTGAAATAAAATTGCTTTTATTCTCTTTCAACTTAAAAAGCGAGGTATAAAATGCCCCACCTTTTATTTCAAATACGCGTTGTATACTTTTATTTTGAATGACAAATTGCTTCTCTTTTTTTGCGCTTTCCGACAAAGCAGGAAAATATAAAAGAGCGAGTAAAATCAACAAATAAATTCTATGCATTGTTTTTGATTTAGTTTCATACAAAGCTACTATTTTGAATAGTTCTTTTTTAAAGTATTCATCGAAAAGAAGCCAAAGGTTTTTGTATTTTCGAAAGCTAAATATCTTAAACGGTTTTCATGAAAGTAAATTTCAAATACCTTCTCACTATTTCGCTGGTTACTGCATTGGGCGGCTTACTTTTTGGTTTCGACATTTCGGTAATTTCCGGCACAATTCCATTTCTTCAAGATTTTTTTGAATTAAATGAAGCCATGAAAGGATGGGTAGTAAGCAGCGCATTGATTGGATGTATTCTGGGAGCCAGCTATTCAGGCAGGTTGGGAGATAAATTTGGGAGAAAAAAAATATTGATGGCGGTTAGTGTTTTATTTGGTATTTCTGCCATTGGGAGTGGATTGGCAAACTCAATTCCAACGTTTATAACCTACCGAATTATTGGTGGAATTGCAGTGGGAGGAGCTTCGGTTTTAGCGCCCATGTACATAGCAGAAGTTTCTCCGGCACACCTTCGCGGACGAATGGTTTCGTTGAACCAACTAACCATTGTAGTCGGAATTTCAATGGCTTATTTTTCCAACTACTTTTTGTTGGCAATTGGCGAAAATGCCTGGCGATGGATGTTTGCTGCCGAAGCTGTTCCTTCTCTTTTTTTCTTTTTTGCTCTTTTTATCGTTCCTGAAAGCCCACGCTGGCTGGTTGCCAAAAACGATGAAAACAAAGCACATGAAGTTTTAAAACGTGTTGCAGGAACTGATTTTGCCAATTTCGAATTGAGTGAAATAAAAGAGTCGCTTTCCGGTTCAGGGAAACGCGGAACAATAAGAGAAGTATTCAAAAAGAAATATTCGCTGATCCTGTTTTTAGGTATATTCCTTGCCGTTTTTCAACAGTGGTCGGGCATAAATGTTATTTTCTTTTACGCACCAGATATTTTTGCCAAAGCAAATTTGGGTGTCGATGCGGCTCTTTTCCAAACCACATTAATTGGGGTAATGAATATTGTTTTCACTATTCTTGCCATGCGTGTAATCGACAAAATGGGGCGAAAAAAGCTAATGTTAATTGGTGCTGCCGGAATGACTATCTGCTATATTATAATCGGATACTTATTTCAAATTGGGAGAACCGGCGACTGGATGTTGCTTACTTTTATTATTATAACCCCGGCATTTTTTGCTTTTGGTTTAGGACCAACAGTTTGGGTTGTTTTATCCGAAATATTCCCTAATAAAATTCGTGGAGCAGCCATGTCTGTTGCAACATTTTCTCTTTGGATTGCCTGTTACATTTTAACGCTTACTTTTCCTATTCTGGTTGAACTTTTTAATTCAGCCATAACCTTTTGGATTTATGGGATTATTTGCGTTATCGGGTTTGCAGTTATTTATAAGTTCCTTCCCGAAACAAAAGGAATATCTTTAGAGAAACTGGAGAAGATGTTGGTGAAAGAGTAAGAAAGGCAGAGACATAGAAGGAGGCAAAGATTCAGGCAAATAAAATAATAATAATACCGAAGGGATTTAATATTAATAACCCCCGGATTTATCCGGGGGAATTACAACATAGAAGGAGAAAAGGTGCATCCAAAGCTTCTAAAAAAGCGAAAAAATAACCATGCACCACATCTAAAAAAACAAATTAAAACACTGACCAGATAAATAATAAAGAATTCAATTAAAACATTATAAAAT
>JABMPI010000206.1 GCA_013203755.1 Bacteroidota bacterium | reverse complement strand
GAATAAATCCAAAAGGTATTAGATATTTATATTTAGCAAGTGACAAACAAACAGCTATACATGAAGTAAAACCCTATTCGAATGAATTTGTAACTCTTGCAAAATTTAAAATCAAGAAAAAATTAACAATTGTTAATTTATGCAAGAATGAGAAAGGAGGGGGTAATTCTTGGGATAATATTTCTTTTTGGTTTTCATTGCCTCTTAGACCAAGTAATGTATCTTATGAATATATGCCTATACAATATCTAGCTTCTGCTTTTCAAGAGGCGGGCTATGATGGAATTCAATACAAGAGCTCTTTGCATCATAAAGGTCATAACGTAGTTCTTTTTAATCCTAATAACACAAAGAAGGTTGCTAATGTACAGGTGGTGGTGCACATTTTAGGCATTGAATGTAAATATAATTTTTCCGCCCTTAAATAAATTCATATTTATAAATATTGGTTTTTGGAAAATTATTCTGTTTTTTTTGTATCGTTAAGGTTATTGCACTACTTATTTCTATTTTCATTTGTTGCAAATGGGTGAAAAATTATCAAGGTAGCTTTGAACTATGGCTTTTTCTTGCTGGGGAAAAGTTATAACGGGGTTTTTTATGTCTATCCAAAAATCTAAATTTCCAAATCGTATTCTTGTTTTGCCAAACGCCAAATATGTTTTTGTTAAAGGGCAAACGGCCAATGATTACTGGAAGGTAATTCGTACATTTGATTGTGCTGGTATGGCCACGGTCTACATAACCTCTATAGGGACTTTTGGTTTTATGTTTCCAGATTCAAGTGATCTGGCATCAATAGATGTACTCAAATTTTGTGGTCAAGGGAATGTACCGGAAAAGGTGACGGAAAATGATGATGCCATCCACATTTTGCAGGAAAAGCGCATGTTATTTATCAATTTTATCTCAGCAGTTTTTTGGGGAAGGGTTAGTGCCAACAAACATACATCTCTAGTTGGTGCTCTCTATAACGGTCAGGATAAGATAGCTGCATTTGATATCGTGGGAAATACCGTGTGTATACAATCGACAAAATTGATCTCCAGAATCATAAAAGAAAAAGTAGATACTATCAACATCGAAAAATCTCAAAGTTACTTTTTAAAAGATAATGATATAGATGATGCCATTTCCTATATCCAGCATCTTTTGGTGCGACAAAACGATTTTGAGTATGCTGATTTGCAATCATGTATGGTCATGAATTATCAAGCAGCCATACTTCATAGCCAACAACATGCTGCTGCAAGTCTGGTTCTGAATTTTTCGGTCATAGAATCATTGGTGCGTGAGATATTTATGGCTTATGGACTGGTTGCTAACAGCACAATTAAGTCGTTTGCCACAAAACAACATAGTCTGCAAAAAATATCAAAGAAAAACTTTGTTGACATGAAAGTTTATAAAGCAATAGAAACATTATGCGCTGGTGGTCTGCTAGACGATTACCTGTATAATCGCCTTGACAGTGCAAGAAAGAAAAGGAATAACCTTATGCATAAAGGTGAAATAATTGACCCTAGAGATTCGGGTGATTGCCAAACGCTGGTTCGTGATCTTTGGACATTTCTTATTGACACACCCTTCGAGTTGAATGCAGCTTGGTCTTACCGCCGTTAAGAAAAAAAGAGCTAATAATTCGCCAAATAAATTTGACTCGAGATATGCGACTCACCCGCTGGCCCGTTAATAGGATAGCGACTTCTGTATTTGACAGTTTTATTGTTTTGGAATTGATAAACCGCAAGAGCCTAAAAGATGTTTTTAGATAATTTGATGAAAGTTAAACCCCGCCTGCTCGTCAGGCGCAACGTGGGCACAATAAAATAAAAATGGATAAACTTTATAATGACGAAATTAGTACAGCGATACAAAAAACAGATTCATTTATAATCTCATATCCTTATATGATTTCTTTTTTTGAGTCTAGAAATAAATTTACTGTTGAGGATCTGATTGTCGGAGTACATGCAGTTTATGGATGGATGCCAACGATGCTGGATATTTATATAGATAATGTAGAAGAAGATTTAATGCGAGGAGTTAGTATTTTAAATAAAGTAAAAAGTAAAAATATAAATGATGAAGAATTAAAATGCTTAATTCATTTGATAAATAATTCATTGGTAGGCACATCAAAATTACTTCATTTTATAAACCCTGAGAAATATAGTATTTGGGATAGCAGAGTATATTCTTATTTTTATGAAAAGAAAGGATACCACTATAGAGTTAACAACATAGAAAACTATAAAGGTTTTATGGATAAATTAAATGAGATTAAAGAAGATCCTAGGTTTCCAAATTTTCATAGTTCAGTAAATAAT
>JABMPI010000024.1 GCA_013203755.1 Bacteroidota bacterium | reverse complement strand
GTTCGCTAAATTGTGGGGAAACGTAATGAACCACCCCCTTTTATTGAGGGAAGCCCAATTTTCATGTAAATTTCGAGTAGAGAAACATAACCTCGTTTTTTCAACCTATCAATTGTAATTGTAGTCCCAAGAATTGGGCTTTGTGCAATTTGGAAGTGCTACATTTGAAAGGACGCAGATTATAAAAGAAGAATTAGGTTGAAAATGAAGAAAGTTACTTAGTAACGAAAGTCCTAATCTTCGCAGCAGCAGCAACAATTAGCAGGATAAATGTCTATTACCGTACCATATTTATCCAACTGATAATGACAGCATTTCATGAGCAAATCTTTTAGCTTTTTACGGGCTCTATGTACACGTGTTTTAGTAGCAATATATGTAATACCAATCTTTTCAGCAAAAGCCTTCTGACTCATTCCTTCTAATTCGGTTAAACAAACCATTTCTGCACGATAGTATGCCGACTAAATAACACTTTTTTTTTACAAACATAACAAGAGACAAAAAGCAATAAATATTATCTTTACCACAAAACCAACTATTATCATGAATCGATATTTCCAATTTCTATCCATCGTCGTTTTATTTCTTTTTTCAGCTTGTTCAGAAATATTAAATCCTGAATTTGCAGCAAACAACCTTCGTTGCGAATACATGGAAGATGCCATTGTTGCAAAAGCATCGCCACGATTTAACTGGCAGATAAGTTCTTCGCAGAATAACCAGAAACAAACTGCCTGGCAGCTAATTGTTAGCGATAATCTTAATGAAGTAAAAACAGGAAGTGGTACGACCTGGAACAGCGGCAAAACAAAAGGAGATGAAACCTTTGGAATTAAATGGGAAGGAGAAAAATTACAATCGTTTACAAAATATTACTGGAGCGTTCGGGTTTGGGATCGCGATGGAAAGGTTTCCGACTGGAGCGATGCGGCAAGTTTTATTACTGGTGCTTTTAACAAAGAGGATTGGAAAGCCAGTTGGATTGGCGATCAGCCCGAAGCACCTCTTGAATACCCTCTGCTTTATAAACACATTGGTTACCTGAGCTCGTACACCGATGAACCAAACGAAGAGAAATGGGTACAGATAGATTTAGGTGTAACTACCGATTTTAATAAAATCAAGTTGTATCCTTCCGACAATAACACGCGACAAATTAAAGACTATTATTTCCCAGCAGCCTATCGGGTTGAAGTGAGCAAAGATGCAAAAGAGTGGCAACACGTTGTGGCAATAAATTCTGCTTCTGCACCAAAAGGAAAACCAGTAGAACACAGTCTGGATAACACCCAGGGACGTTATGTCCGTTTTACGGCAACAAAACTAATTCAATACGAACACCGCAATAACGACCCGGAAGACCATGGAGATCGCAGTAAACTATTTGCTTTTTCGCTTGCTGAGTTGCAGGTCATCAATAACGATAAAGTAGTGTCGTTAAACTGCGGGGTAACATATAAAGATGCGTTAATAAAAATCGACCGCGAAAATGGTTACGACCCCGATATGCTATGCGATGGAATCCTTGACACCCCTCCGCATCCAAAACGACGTGCAATTCCGCCTTCGCCCATGTTGCGCAAAACTATTGAGTTGAAGGAGAAACCAGTGCAAGCCATTGCCTATGTTTCGGCATTGGGGGTTTACGAAATTGCCTTTAACACACAGTCGCCCGACCATCGTGTGCTGGCTCCCGAATGGACCGATTACAACAAGCGTGTGCAGTATCAGGTTTTCGATGTTAGCAATTTGTTAGATGCCGGAACCAATGTAATTGGTGCACAATTGGCCGACGGCTGGTATGCAGGAATGCTGGGTCCCGTGCGTTGGAGTCCTTATTTCCCTAAAAGAGGGGCTTATGGAATTAACCGCCGACTCTTTTTCCAGATGGAAGTAGAATATGCCAATGGTGAAAAAGAGACGATTGTTAGTGATGATTCGTGGAAGATTTATAATGACGGGCCACTTCGTTTAGCCGATAATTTTATGGGTGAAACCTACGACGCTAATAAAGAAGTAAACGGCTGGCAGCAAGCAAACTTTGACGATTCTAAATGGGAAAAAGTAGCGATTGACAAGGATGTAAAAATCAATTTGGTTCCGCAGGTAAATCAACCTATTGAAGTGGTTGAAACCCTCATTTCCAAAAGTGTGTCAAAAACTAAAGAGGGACATTATATTTTCGATGTTGGTGAAAACATTGCGGGATGGTGCAAGATTCAACTCGAAGGCGAGCCCGGAGATTTAATCGTACTCCAACACGGCGAGATGCTACAGGAAAACGGCGAACTTTATACCGAGAATTTGGGCATGGCTGTTCAGATTGATTCAGTGATTTTGGGAGCTACAGGAAAACTTGAATACGAACCACGTTTTACCTACCACGGGTTTCGGTTTGTGAAGGTAAAAGGCTTACGCAGCCAACCCGACAAAAATATTCTGGAAGCGAAGGTTGTTGCTTCCGATCAGCTACGCACTGGCCTTTTTTCCTGTTCAAATCCCATGCTTAACCAACTGTACAAAAACATTAACCGCTCGCATGTGAGCAACATGCATGGCG
Source organism: Bacteroidota bacterium (assembly GCA_013203755.1). Classification (GTDB taxonomy): domain Bacteria; phylum Bacteroidota; class Bacteroidia; order Bacteroidales; family Prolixibacteraceae; genus Draconibacterium. Next base: position 7,729 of record JABMPI010000024.1, on the reverse strand, counting down.
TGCCTACCGACTGCCCACAACGCGACGAACGTTGCGGATGGATGGGCGATGCCTATATTTTTGCACAGACATCCATTTTTAATCGCGACATGGCGGCCTTTTACAACAAATGGATAATCGATATTATGGATGCGCAATCCGAGCGCGGCACTTTCCCCGATATTGCCCCCCACCCTTTTGCCTACGAAAAACATTTTACAAACGCCCCGGGTTGGGCCGATGCAGCCATTCAGGTACCGTATATTCTCTATCAAAATTATGGCGACAAAGAAATAATTGAAGACCATTTTGAAGCCTACGAACGCTATGTAAACAACATTCATAAAAATAATCCAGGACTGATCTGGAAAAGCGGATTGGGCAATAACTATGGAGATTGGTTGAATGGAAATACCCTAAAAGCGGAAGGTTTCCCAAGAACGGGGGCGCAAATCCCTTCCGAAGTTTTTTCAACAATCATGTTTTATAATTCAGTAAATAATGTGTCGAAAATGGCCAGTGCCATTGGGAATGTTGAAAAAGCCGACTATTATTCTGAATTGGCAACTAATATTAAAACAGCATTTGCCAAAGTATTTGTAGATGCTGATGGAAAAATTGAAGGCGATGCGCAGGCTTGCTATGCACTGGCTTTATTCTATGAAATTTACCCAAAAGAGTTGGAAAAGGACTTTGAAAAAAGGATGATTGACAAATTTATTCCCTACGATGGCCGCATGAATACAGGCTTCCATTCAACGCTTCCACTAATGAAAGAACTGGTAAAACGTGGGTATGCTGAAAAAGCTTTTCAACTGCTCGAAACCACCGAATTTCCATCGTGGGGATATTCTATTGAACAAGGTGCCACATCCATTTGGGAGCGATGGGACGGCTATGTAAAGGGTCGCGGTCTACAAGGGGCTGGAATGAATTCCTTTAATCACTACGCTTTTGGAGCCGTTGGTGAATGGATGTACGAAAATATTTTGGGCATTCAGCCAGACAACGATTCGCCCGGATTTAAACATTTTATACTAAAACCACTTCCCGAAGGCACACTCACCTGGGCAGAAGGCAGCTACCACTCCATTAGTGGCAAAATTGAAGCTAAATGGAAAAAAGAGGGCAATCAGTTTGAGTACAATTTCACAATTCCTGCTAACACATCTGCAACGGTTTACATTCCTGGAAACAGTGTTGAAAAGGTATCGATAGATGGTGAAAAACTATCCGATGTTTTTAAATCTTCAGAGATTGATTATAAAAATGGTTATACAACTTTTGAGGCTGAATCAGGGAGTTACTCGGTTACTTCGGAATTGTAGGAATTTGAGGTCAGTGCTTAGAAATAATCATAATTCTTATTTGAAGAATTGAATAAATTAAGTAGTAACGTAAAAAAACATAACCGATAAATTTAAATCGGGAATTAAAGCGGTGGGGATCTGGAATAACTAAAGCTGCTGGAAATACGATAACGCTGTATACACTGACACTTGTAAAAAACGCTTGCTATTGGAGCTGTTGCGACTAATTTTCAATTCAACAAACTCTGCATGATTAAAAACAGGCTACTACTTCAACTCATGTAACCCGCATTCTTTGCCCGAGCTTTGCTCCCACCACCAAAACAGTAAAGCCATATTCATCTGTTTATGAGATACATACAGGACTTTCAAAAAATCGTTCTTAAACAATTCTTAAACGAAAATTTTAAATATTTATTGGTTCTTTACACCAAATCCATTTTCTATTTGTTCGTAATTTTTACGAATTACCAAAATCACAAATTTAACATTAAAAAGAAAATGTATGTTAATCAGAGGAGGGTTCTTTTTTCTTTTGAAAAAAACGTTTCCAAAATGACAATTTAGTATCAGGATTATTGAGAGTTGAATCAGTGTTATTTTCAATCACTTCTAACGAATTTAATTCATTATTAAGATCAAGTATAAGACGCAGTATTTAATTGATTATCGACTATTTATGGGATATGGTATTATATAGGTAATGCTTTGCACTAGATTTTTCAATTTATTTTAGTTTTAACAAATATTAAGAGAATCCCTTTTCCCCTTCTGTTATTGACTTTATTAAATCTCAATTTTCTGTATTATGAACTGCTAATGTATTATTCAAATCGAGATAAATAATGATGCCTTCCTTTGGTTTCATTTTTCCAAAATTATTTTCGATGTAGCAGAAACAGTTATCATCCTGTTGTGCTTTTGTGCTTTATTTTGCAGTTAACTGTATTGATAAGTTCAATGCATTTACAACGAGTGCGAAATTTGATAAACGAATATCCTCTCCATTTTCAATTCGTGAGATATAAGGCCGTTTTTTTCCAATGAGATTTGCTAAATCACTTTGACTCATTTTTAATTCTTTTCTCCGGTTCTTTATAATTTCTCCAAAGTAATATGAAAATGCGTCCTCCCGAAATTTTTCACGAGATGCCGTTCCACGTTTTCCGAATCGTTTATCTAAAAGGTCTTTTGTATTTATTAATTGTCCCATGATTTAAAAGTTTTGTTATAAATAATCCCTTAATAATTTTTCTGCTTGTTTAATCGCTTTTTATAATCCTTAGTCGATTTCTTTTGAAATCCACATAAACAAACAGCTTTAGTGCATTCGGCAAAATTCAAATGATCAATAGCAAATATGATAATACGAATTTAGTTTCCTGCTTTAATCCGAAGTTCATAAAATTGTGTATTCATTAATTTTTTCACAAAGTTTGTATGAACAACTTTTACTTCTCCAATCACTTCGATAATTTGAAAAAACTTTGTCGACACCCTTTCATTTTGATTGTCGATAAAGTCTAAACATTCTGGTGTGATTGTTATTTCTCGCATGGCGCAAATGTAACGAATACGTTACATAAATATAAATATTATTTTTCCCTTATCAATTTTATTGAATCATGATCGGTTTGGCTTGTTTCTATCGAAACAACGGTTTAGCTATTTGTAGTAATGGATTCATAAACACTTCACTTTCATTTACGACTAAATTTGTATTACTTGCTTCAGGGATTAATCATTTTCCGTTTCCGAATACTCTTTTCCATAACGATTGTTTTTTATTTTGATTAATTATAGTTGTATCCCCTGGCATTGTTTCCAGCTCCAGCGCATTTAGGGTGTTATCCAAATCCAAAATAATTTGGCCGTTGCCTTTTGTTCGCATCTTTTCAAAGTCGTTTTGAATTTGATATTTTGCCAAACTTCCAAGTGTTACAATTACTGCGGTTTGTTTGTCGAATTGCCGTTCAAATTGTTTTTGCATTGGCTTTATCGATACAAAGTGTATTAATAGCGTAATTACAATGGTCGTAATTACAAAGGTTACTGCGGCAATGATGCCGTTCTCAATTCTGTTTCCCAAGGGCAGTAGCTGGTCTTTAAATTTAACCAATATTTTTACATAAAAAATGGTGAAATATAATTTTTCCACCTTGAAAAAATACTGATCCTATACAAAATGTAGGTAGTTTTCTTTTTTAATATTTTTTGCTTCTTCAATTTTATTTAATGTTTCATTAACCCAGAGAAGGAAGATTCAAAATGTAGTTTGTACTTCTTCCTCCTTCACCAGAATCCGATAAGACTCCTTTCTTGATTAAATCTTGAATATCTCTACGAGCAGTATCTCTATGTACTTTTGTCATCTTCGCCCATTTGGATCTTGATACTGGTGAAAAAGAAGTACTTATTACCAGTTTGATAGATGATCACCAGTACCCTTATGAAATTCTTTCCGATCTGTACCAACTTCGATGGCAGGTAGAAGAATCTTACAAGACAATGAAGTCAAGGTTGGAAATCGAAAATTTTAGTGGGAAAAGTTGCTTGGCCATTGCTCAGGATTTTTATGCAAAAATATTCTCTTGCAACCTGACCTCGATTCTTGTCAGCAGTGCAAATGAAATGGTGGATAAAATATGTGAAAAACGAAAAAGGGAATACAAACCCAACTTTACGCAAGCTCTTAATCGTATGAAAAACAGCATTGTTTTACTGTTCTGTAGAGAAGAAGAAATTATAGAAGGATATTTAAATGAATTAATAAAGATATTTAGTGCCAACCTTGAAGTGGTACGAAAAGAAAGGCATTTTGAAAGAAACTTTAGAAAGAGTAAACGAATATACCCAATGCCATATAAAGGTTCTTTTTAAAGACACAAATCAATCCCATTTTTCAATCGCGGGGGCCGATCAATATATTCAACAATGGAAGAAGTATGCCTCAGAATTATTCTTAAAAATGAAATACCATTTTTTTTCTTTTTTTGATTCAATAATTTGATAAAACAATACGTGAAATAATAATTTGACTCCTCCGATATTATTTTCTCATAAAAGATGTTTGTAATTTTGCCTTAACTAAACGACATTGGAGGCTTAGGGTGAAACTCCCTTTGCCTACTCGACCAATATGATTTTTCAAGTTCTAGATATGTTAATATTCTTACCCAAAAGCTGAAAAATTATATAGCATTGTTATTCTCATATTTTATTTAATTGGTTCTTTTTGGTTTGATAATGTAACAAATAAGCTCTTTTTGTTTTATTGTTTAAAAAGGATCGTTTAGTTAATTCTTCAACCATTGGCTGTGTTTGCAGAAGTGGAGTAAGAATTTTATTTCTTCTTTTTTCATTTATCCCAAATCTTTTGGCCAGCTCTTGAAAATCTTCCAATCCAACATGGTTACTTTTTTTCTTTTCATCCGATTGAAAATCGTCATTAAATAGGCCACCATCCAGAGCAAAGTCTGAATCATCTACATGAATTCTTGTATTTAACAAGTCGTAGGCTGGACTCAAAACATAATCCCCATTTGGCGTTTCCAATACTGAAAAGTTTTTTAGGTGTGCATCACCATTTGAAAAAAGAAAGTTGAAAACAATCAATGTAAATAGCTTTTCAAGTTCCACGCGATAGGCCGAAACATACTTTTCCAATAAACCAGCCATGGCTTCATAGTTATAATCATATTTAAAGTTTGCTCCGGCATTTTCTTCTGTTTTTTCAGCCAGAGTAGCAAAATCTTCTTTTCCCCACTTTAAACCATCCTCTTTTACATCGAACCTTTTTGTTATATAAGCGGGTTCTCCGTTGTTAAAAAAAATGAGAGCATTCTCAGCAGTTTGCAAGCCATAAACTTGTCTTGCAATTTGCATCGTAAGATGTTCGTTTGCAGGAACCTGGTCAATGTTTTTTATATCTCTTGGAATAGGTTTTAAAATGTAAGTTCCCTGTTCTCCTTCGTAGGTTAAGCGTAATTTATTTTTATCCAACAATAAGGAAAGTTTTTCCTGAACCCCAGAGATGGAAATCCGCTTTCTGTTTTCTATAAACTTCTCTGCATCTTCTTCATTAGTTCGTGGGGGTGAGTAGGGAAGGATATGGTTCACTTTCTTGCCCTGGAATACTCTTCTTTGGCATGTTGTACTATAAGCACTATAACCTTCAGCTAATGTGCCCGGACAATATTTTATTTCTTGTATACTCATTCTTCAATTTCTAAAAGTGTTATTGCTCCAATGGTATCCGTTTTTGCTGTTGCCAATAACAAACTGAAATAATCTTTTTCATCAATTTTGAGTTGGCGGCTTTGCAATTTTCTATTTACTCCTTCAGAAAGCATATTAAAGAAAAATGGAAACAGGTGGTCGGATGTATAGGTTTGTTTTGTTTTGGGCATTGTGAGGCTTACAGCGGGCAATTCTCTACTTGAAAACCATGCATTATCGTATTTGAACTTATAACTGCTATGATTTACTTGAGTTAAGGTTCCAACAAGTTGCCCATTTCGATATACATTTGCTTTTTGCATAGTTTATAATTTGGGTTGTCTTACTTCCAGTTTGAGTTCCATTCCCAGAATATCTGCCAGTTTATTTATTATTTTAACTGTTGGGTTAGCCTGGCCTCTTTCAATTTTATAAAGTGTATTAACACTTATTCCTGCCATCTCCGATAAATCGGGTTGGGTTAACCGAAGAATATCTCTTCTTGCCTTTATTTGTTCTCCTAATTCTGAAACTAACATTGTAATGTGATTTTGGGATAAAAATAGTAATAATCAACCAAAATGTCAATAGATATCACAGTAGAATGTGAAATTCGTATGATTTAGATATAGGGTAATTATAACAATGAGTATAATCACATTATAATATGACTATTAGAGTGTTTTTTGAATAAGAGTTTATTTTAGCTCTCATATTTTATTAGTTAATCAGTGGATTGCTTCAAATTTCACTATTAAAAAATATATAAATCTGCCAAGATATTACTTCCCAAATATCCTTTTCCAAACGGATTTTCCCCCGGAACCAGTAAACGTTGTATCAGCAATCACTTTTGAAGTATTCAATTCCTGAGATTCTACATCCATTTTATTATTCAAATCCAAAGTTATGCTTCCTCCTTTTTTAGTGCGCATTTTCTCAAAGTCATTATTTATGGAGTATTTCGCGATCTTTGCCAACTCGGTGATGGTAATGTCTTTTTGTTTATTCTGCGCTTGCAGGAACTCAATTTGTGTTGTATAAGTCGGAACAATAAAAAGCCGTATTATAATCCACATTCCAAAGAGAGTTAAAGCGATTGATCCTCCGATTAAAATTCTGTTTTCCACTTGATTTGTTAAATTCATTTCATTGTGCGTTTTAGTAAATCTTCATATTGATCGATAAATAATTTTCCATTCAGGCAGTAATCTGCAATTGCAGCGATACTCCTTTTACTTCTTATTTTCTTATAAAATCCCTGTCCTTCACGAGAACCGGCTGCATTGGTGTTTCCTTCCAGTGTGTAGTAATTGTTCTTGTCGCGGGCAACAATCATTACAATGTGTCCATATCTTCCCAGTCTATTGTAATAAATTGCTCCAACCATTCCGGGTTGTACGGCAAACATCTTTTCTCCCCACTCACGTTTCCAGATCACATTGCCTTTAAACCAATCTACCACTCTGGCCGAATGAGGAGCAGGTATATTTGCATTAAAATGGATTTGTGCCTGTGAACTTGCGCACCAGGGATAACCTTTGTCTCCGGTTAAACCGCATAATTCCATCGATTCTGATATTCTGGGATGGTCGTTGTTCCCTGTAAGCTCAACAACTCCCAACCAGGTATAAGCTTCGGCAATTAATCGTTGTGAAGAATTTTTCCGTGGTTTTGCAATTTGTTGTTTGTCTTTGTCTTTTACATTGCCGAAAGTATCATCACCAATCCCAAAAAGAGGATAACACGTTGCAGCCAGGAGTATAAGAATTTTTGTGAAGGTGATAATTCGTGCCATGATTGGTTTGATTTTTTCATTAATCCGTATTGGTATGTATCTGGATATTGAATGGTATGAAGCAAGCGCGAAATACCTAGTGCTAAAAGGAAAAGTACCGTTGCCGGAACGACCTTCCCAATTTTTTCAGGAGTCATAGAGAACAGACCAAGCATTGTTGAAATGTAATTGTAGCAACTGGCTATAATTATAGCTAAAGGAATAGTCCAGAAATCGGAGAGTTTACCCATTAACTTTTTCATTGTCGAGTTTTTGAAGTTTTGGAAACAGGCGCTTTAGCCAGTACCAGAAAATTTTGAATAATAATCCACCAACCGCACCAAGTATGCCTATAAGAAGATAATGCCACATTGGTTCGTGGTTTATGATTATTGAGGTGTATACTTAGTTACTAACTTTAATTTGCAAATATGCTACATGTGGC
>JABMPI010000205.1 GCA_013203755.1 Bacteroidota bacterium | reverse complement strand
TTGGAAATATCCCCTCAAAACCTCAATAATTGGCTCAATGTCAAGGATATAAAGACTGGTATTTTAGAGAAAATAGCCAATGCAATAAACAAAAATATTTACTACTTTATTGACAATCAGTCGGATGAATATAAAGAACCATCTGCACCATCCAAGGATGTAATCAGGTACTATGATATGGATGTTTCTGCCGGTCCGGTTGAAATGTTTGATTATGGGAATAATCCGGTATATAAAGAACTGATTATTCCCGGTTTTGAAGACTGTGATATTGCTCTTAATGTCTGGGGTGATAGTATGGAACCAGCTCTTAATAGTGGAGAAATAGTGCTTTGCAAGGAATGGAAAGAGAGCTTTATTGAGTATGGTTATATGTATTTAATTATCACACGGGAAAATCACAGGATGATAAAATATATACAGCCTGGAAGCGTAGCTGACACGATTAGCTGCGAAAGCAGGAACAGTTTTTACAAGCCATTCGAAGTTAACAAAACTGACATTTTAAAATTATTCGTTATTAAGGGGCACATCGAGAGAAGTGCAATGTAGGTTTACAAAATCAATTACTTTTCTGTTTGATTCATCTATTATTGAATAATCATATTTTATATACATATCCGTAACAAGGTTATTCTTATTCGTGTGACCTAAAGAAAAGGAAATATCATCCATGCTTATTTTACAGTCGTTTCGTGCTATTGTTGCCCATGTGTGCCTTGCCCATTTTGTTGTTACATTTTTTTGAATATTTAATCGTGGCAAAATGCCGTGTACATTCCTAGGTTTGTTTCCACTAATATTATGATTAATGAGTCTAAAAAATATTCTATGATCCTTGAATTTTTCAGATGCATTCAATAACATTTTTTTGCCTTTATAGCGTTTGATAATTTCCAAGGCTTCCGGTTCCAGACGTATTGAAAATTCTTTGCCTGTTTTAAATCGATCATAGTATATGCGACCATTCCGTGGTTTTCCCAAATAATAAAGGTCTTTACTTTCTATTCCTATAAGATAAAACATCAACATGAAAATATCTCGTGCATATTTTTCTCTGTCATTCAACGGTTTATGCTTTTTAAGCTTAATAATTTCTTCTACTGTTAGTATATGATCCCTTGTTTTTGAACCTCTTTTGGGTATTTTGTATTTTCGGAAAGGATATTGTGGAATTAGAATTCTATCTATTTCTTCTTCATTGTATTTATCTCGGCATTTATTAAATAAACTTCTAAATGTTCTCATATAATTAATAACACCATTCTTAACACCATTAGAACGCAAGAATGCGGCATAGCTATTGAGAAAATTCAAATTAATTTCTGAAACAGGAAGTTTATCTCCAACAAATTTTCTTAAATTGCTAAGTGTTTGTAAATACTGACTTTTGGTTGCTTCAACTTCCACAGTAGAAGCAAATTCCCTTATAAAATCAAAAAAATCTATTTGATAATTTTTAATTTCACCTTTAAGCAAATATTCTCTAAGTTCATTGATTGACATTGTATTTATATGCTCGTCTATTTTCAAAGCACTTAAACGATATTTATGTAGAATTTCAGTAAGTCGTACATTAACGAAATTTTTATGCTTTCCATATTTCATCAGACCTTCTTTATTATTAAAATGAGAGGGAGAAATAAATAAGTCAGTAGAGAGATATTTTAATTTGCGTTGGTGAGTAATACGAATTTTGATATTCGATGTTCCGTCGCCTTTAATGTCATTTTTCCCTTTTAGGATTACTGCTTTGAAAGTTGCCATAATGAAGTGTTTTTTAGTTAGAATTCTAAAACTATTCTAAAACATATATGAAATAAAGGTACAAAATAGGCTGTACACGCCAACAAAAAGATTAATATAAATAACTCTGAAAGTGGCTTGTAGTGGGCGTAAACGCTAGTGCTTCACTTAATATCGTGCAACCCACACTCTTTACCTGAACCTTGCTCCCACCACCAGCGGCCGGCGCGGAAATCTTCGCCAGGTTGAATAGCGCGTGTACAAGGTTGGCAACCGATACTGACAAAACCCTGGTCGTGCAAAACATTGTAGGGTACGTTGTTTTCTTTTACGTAATCTTTGGTTTGCTCCAAACTCCACTCCATTAGCGGATTAAATTTTACCATTTCGTTTCCGGCATCCCACTCAAAATGTTTCATTTCGCTGCGGTTGTCCGACTGCGATGCACGTAAACCGGTAATCCAAACTTCGTTACCTTCCAACGCACGTTTTAACGGAATTACCTTGCGAATAAAACAACATTCTTTGCGATTTTCCAAGGATTCGTAAAAGCTAAACGGGCCTTTTTTATCCAGTAACTCTTCTACTTTTTCGGTAGGTGGAAAATAGGCTTTTATGGGCTTTTTGTATTTTTCGAGGGTACTGCGATAAACTTTGTAGATTTCAGGAAACAGACGACCAGTATCTAAAGTAATTACTTTAATATCTAAATTATTTTTAAATATATAGTCGGTAATTACCTGGTCTTCGTAGCCAAAACTGGTTGTGAAAATTACTTTCCCCTTATGAGTTTCAACCAAAAATTTCAATTTATCAACTATCGATTTATCTGCAAGTTGGGTATTGTATAATTCTGTTATTTTCTCGAAAATCATAATAATCTGTTTTATATCATTCTAGCTTTTGCTATAATCTAATATCAAGACAAGGCGTGCCTTGTTTCTACAGCAAACTGAGACTGCGACTGTATACTTTCCACCTTTACTCCACATGCAAAACCAATCCCTTCAAATATTCACTCTCGGGGTGGTAAATATTAACAGGGTGATCGGTGGGTTGGTTCAACTGGTGCAAAATACGTACTTTCCTTCCCGAGATTGCCGCTGCCGAAAATACGGCCTCGCGGAAACGTTCTTTCGAAACTACTTGCGAACACGAAAAAGTAAACAGAATACCACCTTTTCTAATTTGTTCGAAGGCCCGGGTATTTATACGTTTGTATCCTTTTAACGCTTGTGGCATAGTATTGCGGTGTTTTGCAAATGCCGGAGGATCCAAAATTATCAAATCGTATTTTTCATGAATATCCTTTAAATATTCAAACCCATCAGCAACAATAGCTTCGTGGCGTGTATCTTCGGGGAAATTTAATTCTACATTTTCGTTTGTTAAATCAATGGCTTTTGCCGAAGCATCAACCGAATGAACAGAATTGGCACCACCTTTCATGGCATAAAACGAAAATCCGCCGGTGTAACAAAACATATTCAGCACATCGCGGTTTTGAGAATATTTTTGTACCAGCAAACGATTCTCACGTTGGTCGATAAAAAAGCCTGTTTTTTGCCCCAATTCCCAATCGACCTTAAATTTCAGTCCATATTCTAATACTTCATTTTGCGTTTTTTCGCCAAACAAATAACCATCTTCAGAAGCTATTTCAGCTTTAAACGGAAGTGTTTTTGCACTTTTATTATAAACAGCTTTTAGTTTGTCGCCCATCACTTCCTGCAAAACTTTAACCAGGTCTTCGCGAATTAAATACATTCCAATGGAGTGCATTTGCATTACAGCAGTACCGTTGTAAAAGTCGATAACCAGCCCCGGCATTCCGTCTCCTTCGGCATGAACCAAACGAAAAACATTGGTTGCAGCATCTTCTGTGTAACCCAAACCTTTGCGCAGGTTCCATGCACTTTCAATTTTCATTTTCCAGAAATCGAAATCAGGAACTACCTCCACAAATGAAACAATACGAATGGCAATAGAACCAATCTGATAATGTCCAATTCCCAGAAATTCATCCTGGTTTGAATAAACAACAACCAAATCTCCTTCGGAAACAGGGCCATACATTTTTTTAATTGCACCGGAAAAAATCCAGGGATGAAAGCGCTTTAATGCCTGATCTTTACCAGACTTTAATACTATTTTTGTGTAGTTATCGAGCATTATATATTTTTTGAAAACATTTCGTAAATCTCCAATCCTGTCCAGGCATCGGTAGCAGCATATATTTGTTGTTTTTCGGTAAATTCATCGGCTTCCCAATTAGAAAGTTGTGCACCTTTTGAGATGCGGAATCCACAGGCAATTGCAGTTAATTTTTTCAAACTAAAATTTTGGATACCTAACTCTTTGGCACTGTCTTGTAGTTCTACAAAACCCGCAGGTTTAAATTTCCTCAGCGCTTGCAAACCTTTTATGTCGTCGTGAATGGCAACACCGGGTTTAACAATATCCGGATTAGCTAAAATGTCACAAATCTTTTTCGATAGTCCAATTTGATTCAATCGAATTAAAAAAGCCTGTTTTTTAGTTGACAATTGGAGCAAAGCTACGTGATTAAACACTCCCTTTTTAAAGGCAGGCTTTGTTTCGGTGTCGAACCCTATTACAGTTTGTTTCGAAAGAATTTTCTCAGCCTGTCTAAGTGTCTTTTTATCATCTACAATAATAATCTCACCCTCAAACCACTTTAACGGCAATTCAACCAACTCCTCTTTTGTTATACTTTCTTTAAACATTCGTTATATTTCCTCATTAGCTTCCCAAAAGTTATCTAACCATTTTGGATTATCCGTTCCCGGCTTAACTTCTTTTTTAATTTCTGTTTCACCAAAATCAGTATCGCTGTATACCAGCATGTGTACGGCACGCATTACATTTACCAATTGTTGTCCCCACCCGCCTTCAAAACGGAACAGACATTCAGACAGTGAATCGTTCATTACCTCTTCGTTTCCAATGCTATAAGAAGTTATAAAGTTTTTTAAATCTTGATAAATGTCGAGTAAATTTTCAGATACACTGGCAGTTACCGTCTCTTGACCAAACTGAATACTGGGGTCGAAAACTTCATAAAAGCCATCGTTTTCATTTAAAATCTCCAACCATTTTTGGTGCAATACATTGTAGTCCAACTCCGACACATAACTTTCCAACACGTCGTCGAGTACCCTTTCAATTTTTGGCAAAACAGATGTTTTGATGTAAAGTAAGGGCAAAAGTTTTTGCAGTCGTTGTAAGTTTTCCTGAGCTGAATAATGGGCAGCATTTTCTACCGAAGTACAATATTCATTGGCTACAGTAACAAATTCAACTACATTTTTCGAATATACAATTTGATGTGTATCTAGATTTTCCATTTCAACTTTTCTAAAACTGCTGCAAAAGTAAAAAAGATTTCCAAGAATGAAGGAAAGGGGTGAATTAGGGAATGAATAAATGTGTGGATGCGTAAATGAGGAAAATAAAAAATGGTTAAACGGTTATATGGACAAATTGTAATATTGAAAAATTATTGGAAGAAAACTAACCACAAAGTAGTGTTAAGTCAAACCTGCAACTTCAGAACGTCATGTTGTCCGTCAGCCGACGGATCAGCATCTCCCTACACAACGTAAGATTCCGAATCCGTCGGCTGACGGACGGAATGACGTACCCGAAATTTGAAGCCTGACTAGATAGTAGCATAAAGGACAAATTGATAAACTATATTACCAAAAACGGAGACTGATCCTTCGTCTACTCTCTGGGGAACACTTCTGATTACTGCGACTGAGACAGACGACTGACAACTTTCTCCCTCACTTCTTAGCCCACTCCAACTGATTATCGATGCGGTATATTATTTTATTATTATCGAGCAACCACTTAATAACCTGACGCATTTTTTGTTGGTCGCCTTTTAATTTTAAAAGAAGATTTTCGTAAGTGATTGGACTGTCCAATATTTTCTTTATTTCCTTGCCAATGGTTTCAAATTCAAAAGAGCTCAGATCTAATGTTTTCACCGATTTACAAACATCGCATGTTCCGCAAGGTGCAGAGTCGGTTTCACCAAAATACTCCAACAGAATCTGGCTTCGGCATTTGGTTGAACTGCTTGCATATTCAATTACAGATTCGATGCGGTTGATTAACTCCTTTTTCCGTAAATCGTAATTATCTTTCGAAATTTTCAGTCGGTCAACATTTATCCGCTCTTTTAGAAAGTAGATAAATGGGG
>JABMPI010000204.1 GCA_013203755.1 Bacteroidota bacterium | reverse complement strand
TTTCTTGTTTTGTATACATATTTATCATTTTGCAATGAACATATTTTGTTCATCGGGTGAATAAATAGTGGTATACTTTTCGATTGAAGAGTGGACTACTTCCTAATTAATATAAACAACTAACAATTTTGGCCATGTTTTTTGAATCAATTGACACATTAGCTTTAATTGGAACTCTCCCATCCTTACCCACATTATTGCGGTCTATATAAAAGGTTATATTAGGCATATAATAAGTTTATTACTAAAACACAAATATAAATAAAAGAGAGAATAAAAGAGAGAATAATGTAATTAATTGAATTTATTTATAATTACAAATAATCACATTATCCTTTGTTTATGGGACTCATATGATTATTACTACACTTTATAGATCATATTAGAAGCTATAAATATTGACCTGGCGGGTCAACAAAAATAAAAAGGATTTAACAACTGTTGAATCCTTTTTTCATATCCAATCACTAATTTGCGTCAAACTCAATCTTCCACAACCCTCTAAAATCATTTAAGTCATAACCTGTTGCTAGGTCGTTGGGATACAACTTTTGCAATTTCTTTTGTGTAGGTAAATTAATATCTGCATCTCTGATTCCGTGACACTTTAAACAAGCTGGCAATGCTATATGAATGCGTTTGTAATAAACTAATTTTTTTGAAGTTTGTAAAATTGTATCCGCTTTCACATTCCCCTCAAACAATTCCCATAATATTTCTTCCTGTTTATTTTTTAAGGCATTTTTAGGATTCCTGTTTTTATTCGAAACGCGGGATATCGTACATTTATTAGAATGATTTAAACTATCAATAATCGAGAATGCATTTAAATTGCAAAATTCGACTGCATATTCCGTCCCTCCCTTTTGTATAGCTTGCCCTACATTTGCGAGTAAAATTGATTGTGCCAGGTTAGAAATCTCCTGACCCTTCTTTTGAAATTCGGAATAAGTGTTTGAACTAATTTCTAATTGTTTTTGATGACAGGAAAACAGGATCAAAACTAAAAATAGCGAAAGGATTTGATGTTTTTTCATTCTACATATTTTTTAAAGAAACCAAGTTAGGAAAATCAGAAGCTAATCAACAAAATTTTATTTAAATAAATCCGAACTCTATTCATTCAATTTATTAAAAATGAAGAGGCTGTATGTAGAGTTTTAAAAGTCAGTTAAAAAAAAGAACTGAGTTGGGTTAACACAGTGAAAAGAAAACTGAAACTTTTTCCATTTTGAATAAACAGAATCCATTATTAGAGTTCAAAAGTGCAGAAATTTGTAGATAATAATCCTTGGTTTCAAGTTTGGAAATTGTTAATCCAAGGTTATTGTTAATCATTTTACTATTTATATCAACCAATGATTCCCCTTCATCAGCAATCCGAAAAAAAGTTAAAACAAAACCGATTGAAGGAGAGCCTTCAATCGGTTTGATTATATTTTATCCAATAACCAATAATGCATATTTAGAAACAGATAATATGCTTTAATTAATTACACCAATATATCAGAAGTAAGGTTCTTAATACTTGTTTCAATTGCCTCAAAAGGTTTACCGTTTCCTTGATTATCGTCTTCAACAAACATGTATTTCATTCCGGCAGTTTCTCTTGCTTCATAAATTCGTTTAAAGTCGATAAGTCCTGCTCCCACAGAAGTAATGTCGTCTTTAATAACATCGTAAAATGGTGCACTTTTTTCTGCCATATCTTTAAAGTGGAAAAGCTGGAATCTTCCCGGATATTTATTGAACATTTCAACGGGATCTTGTCCGGCCTTAGTAACCCAGTACATGTCAATTTCCATTGTAATCAGGTCGGCATCCATTTCAGGCATAAAAATATCGTAATAAGGAACTATACCATCAATATTGTTAAACTCAAAATTATGGTTGTGATATCCAAACTGGATACCAACGCTTTTCATAATCTTTCCTACCTCGTTCCAGTCTCCAATCATTCGCTTGTAAGACTCAATGTTGCGATCTACTTCTTCCACCCAAGGCTGAACACAATATTTTACGTCCAGTATTGCATGGTCGTCGGCCATTTTCTTTGCACTTTCCATTGTAATGCCTTCTGCTTCCACGCTGGTATGACTACTAATAATATCCATACCCATGTCATTCACAATCTTTTTAAACTCTGTAGGAACGTACCCATAGAATTTGCCACCAGCATAGTTGGCAAGCTCAAGATTTTTATACCCAAGGTCCGATACTTTTTGTAAAGTCCCTATTACATCTGCAGTCATAGCATCGCGAATGGTATAAAGTTGCAGACCAACACCAAAGCTTTTTCTATCTGTTGTGGCAGCCGATGTACAAGCGAAGGAGCCTAACGCCAACGCGCCTAAAGTGCCCGCTGCCGAAATTTTGAGGAATTCTCTTCTGTCTTTTAGATTTTTCATATTCGCTATTATTTTATTCAATTTTTCTTATTGTATTATTTACATTAGGGGCAAAAATAATGTAATCATTTCATTTTAAGTCTTCAAAATCGAAATTATTTTAAAACTTTACAAACTCCAATTCTTTTATCGTGTTATTCAAAAATATCCAGACTCCATTCATCCATCCATTTCAAATATGGTATTCCGCTTTTATTAAACTGAAAAGGTAAACAAATGTAACGGCCATCGATGGCATTTTCTGGTTTCCAACGATCACCCAAATATATAAAAGCATCTTTTTTACCCTGAACAGGAGTTACAAATGTACTTTGCGAACGAAAAGTCAAATTAGCTTCGTCGCCAACACAAGGATTTCCTAATTCTTCCCAAGGACCAAAAATTGAAGGAGCCCAGGCCAAACGAGCAGCATTTGGATCCCAACCCGTACAGTCGGATGCAATTAAAAAGTACTTGCTTTTATGTTTAAAAACAGCCGGAGCTTCCATGTATCGTTCAGAGAAAACACGAGTAAAATTTCCAGATTCAGAAAGATAATCGTCTGTTAATTGCGAAATATGCAAGGTGCTGTTTTCTTCAGAAGAATAAATGTGATACGCTTTTCCATCGTCATCCACAAACAAGTTTTGATCGCGTGCCATTTGTCCATTTTCAAAATCGCGGCCTAAAATATTAACCGAATCGGGGTGGGCTGGCAAACAACCTAATCCACCACAATATTTATCTAACACATCGGTACCAACTGGTTGTTTATGAATCTCTTTTACATTTTTCGGCCAGTGTCCGGCATTTGGACGAAAGCTTTTTACAAATTCAAATGGTCCGGTAACTTTATCGCTAATTGCCACTCCTGCGCGTGCGGCATCGTACCCCCTGTTTTTTAATTCGAGGTGAAACCACATGACAAACTTTTTGGTTTGTACATTGTAAATAACTTTTGGGCGTTCTAAAACACAACCTTCAGTAATGTCATGCTGTGGATTATCTTTTATCACTTCCAGCGCAATTCCTTCGTCTTTCCAATCTACCAAATTTTTCGACGAATAGCAATGCACTCCAACCATTGCTTTATTGCCTTTTTTACCTTCAACTTTATGTTCGCCAAACCAATAATAGCTGCCTTCGTTAAATAGTATTCCACCACCGTGAGCATTAATATGAATCCCATTATTATCAGCCCAAATTTCTCCGGGTTTTATAGTTTTAGATTCTTGTTTACAGGATATAAGTAAAAGAAAAATAGATAGAATAAAAAGATAATACGTTTTCATAAATTAAAATTTATATCTGAATCTGATTTAACACTCAAATTAGTCGACTCCCAGTTTATGTTCAATCTCCTCCAATGAACTTCCTTTTGTTTCGGGCATCATAAACTTCACCCAAACCAATTGAAGCACCATCATAAAACAGAAAAATGCGAAAATAAATCCTGCATCAAAATTCTTTATGGCAATAGGAAAAACCAAAGTTAGCAGAGCGGCAAAAATCCAATGTGTAAAACTTCCAAGAGCCTGTCCGGCAGCCCGGTGATCGTTTGGAAATATTTCGGAAATGAATACCCAAATAACCGCTCCCTGACCAACAGCATGCGCAGCAATAAAAGCAATAATACAGATTAGTACAATTAAACTGGTTGAACCAAGTAAATTGGAAGAGTCTATTTTTGCCTTTTCGGCAATAACTTTTATATCGAGAGTAGATGCACTTTGCGGAATAATAACTTTACTCCCTTCGTAAGCTTTTAGCTCCGATGCTGCTACAAGGGCTTTTTTTGCTTCAACAAAATCTGCTAAAATAATTTGCTCGTCTGCAGCAGTTCGGTAGCCCTCCTTATTTTCAATCTGAATAACTTTAGCCGAAGTACCAATTAAGTCAATGGCAGTAGAAACTACTTTAAATTCAGTGATACTTAAAAAAGCAACTGCACAAATTCCGAGTGAAATAATATAACCAAACGAACCAATATAAAGTAACATTCGCCGCCCCAATTTATCGATTAACCAGAGTCCAACAAAAGTGAATATTAAATTGGTAACTCCCAGGCTAATTGAAGCTGCTAATGTATCTTGAATTCCCGCCAAATCGAGCAGACGAGGAGCAAAATACAGTATTACATTAATTCCTGAAAGCTGATTAAAAAATGCAATTAAAAAAGCAAGTAGTATGGGAACAGAAAGGCGTTTTGACCAGAAACGAGATTTTTCCTCCTTCTTTCCCACTGAATTTTGAACTTCATTAACCAGTTTTTCAATCTCAATCTCCTGCATGGCAGGGTTTATCATACGAAACACATTTGCCCCTTCTTCACGTTTTTTTGCATGAGTAATAAGCCAGCGTGGGCTTTCGGGAAGTGTAAATGTCATCGCAAAATAAATAATTGCCGGCAATGCTTCTACACCAAGCATCCAACGCCAGGCAACAGCATCGGTAACAAATGTGCCAATCAAATAATTTGAAAAGTAAGCGACCAAAATACCAAAGACGATGTTAAACTGAAACATACCTGCCAGCTTTCCACGATCTTTAGCCGGAGCAATTTCCGAAATAAACAATGGCGCAGCAATGGTTGAAATACCAACTCCCAAGCCACCGACTAAACGCGCAATAATAAAAGTATAAACATCGTTTGCCATAGCAGAACCAATAGCAGACACAAAATAAAGAATACCAATACTTATTAAAGTCTTTTTACGTCCAAAACGCGAGGTTGGAAATCCGCCCAGCAACGACCCAATTACTGTGCCCCACAATGCAGCACTTAAAGCCCAACCGTGCATTGTACCGCTAAGCGACCAAAGATTCTGTATTTGTTTTTCGGCTCCGGAAATTACAACCGTATCGAAACCAAACAGAAATCCAGCTAATGCCGATGTAACTGCCCAAAAAATTAGACGTGATTTTTTCATATTACTATTAGAATTCTACTCCTTGTTAGTTAGATGGTATAAGCACACAATGTAATCATTTTCAATTATCCATTTTCCTCTCCTTCAAACACGGGAATTTCCAAGAAGAAGGTTGTCCCTTTATTCAATTCTGTTTCGAACCAAATTTTACCTGAGAAATTTTCAACAATATTTTTTACAATTGCCAAACCAAGACCCATTCCGCTGGTTTTTGTTGTAAAACTGGGGCTAAAAAGTTTATCCCTTAAATCAACTGAAATTCCCAAGCCATTGTCTTTCACCGCAATTATTGCTTTTTCATTTTTTCTTTCAAGCCAAATACCAATTCTTCCTATTTCTTCCTCTGGAATCGATTGAATTCCATTACGAATTAAGTTAATTACGGCCCTCGAAAGTTGTTCGCGATCGGCATTTACTTCAATTTCATCGCAGCCATTTGCATTAAATTCAATTTGTGCCCGATCATGCGTTTCATACAAATCGATAACTTTTTGCAATTGTTCTGCCAAAATAAATACCTGATTTCGCGCTGTTGGAATTTTTGCGAAATTGGAAAACTCAGTTGCTATGTTCGAAAGGTTGTCGATCTGTTCTATTAATGTTCCGGTTACTCTTTCTAAAAATTTATTGTATTCCGGGTTTTCTCCTTTTGTACGCTGTAAATACTGAATATTCAGTTTCATGGGAGTTAGCGGATTTTTAATTTCGTGGGCAATTTGTTTCGCCATTTCGCGCCATGCCGACTCGCGTTCCGAACGTGCCAGCAAATCGGCACTAACAGCCAATTCGTCTACCTTTTTATTGTACTCTTTTACCAAACTCCCAATTTCGTCGTTGCGGTTGTAATGAATGGGCTCGTTGTGTTTACCCAGTTCCATTTTCTTTAAATTTTCCTGAATTACTACCAGCGGGCGTGTAATCTGATTGGCAATAAAAACAGCGGCAATAATACTCGCCAAAAACAACAACACGTATAAATTAATAAATGCCACTACAAAAGTTGTAATCTCCTGGCTGTAATTGTCTTGCTTTATAAAATAGGGTAAATTAATAAAACCTAAATAATCGCCATAATTATTTATTATGGGTTTATAAGCCGACAAATAAGAGAGCTGCCCAATGTCCTCGTGCTCGGAATAGCCTGCCTGAAAATTTTTATAAATTTCGCTATACGCCCGGGCATTCATTTTTGTTGAAATCAATCCAATATCAAAAATTTCAAAACGAGAAGAGGCAATTAAATCGCCATAATCGCCATAAATATTAATATCTGTACGGAAAATATTCGAAAGCTTAGCCAATTCGCGATGTAACCAAATTTCCAACGAATCTGTTATTTCGGTTTTATCCTCTAAACGCATATCAATTTCCTCCGCAATCGACTTCATTTTTTCATTCAAGTCTTCTTTATGTTTAGATTGATACTCTTCAATATTGTACATAATAGTGGCCATTGCAACACCTAAAAGCGATATAAATACAATGGAAATAATGGCTGCCTGTATTTTGAATTTTAGATCGAAAATAACTTTCCGCTTTCGAATAGTATGGTTACCTACAAAAATTAAAATTGAAACTGAAAGGAAATAGAAAACAAACAAATAAGGGAAAGAAATTAAGTAGTCGACTACAGTAAAAAGAGGTCGTGACACAATTACAAAGTTGTGCTCGTGCGTATGATAAATTAAATGTTCTCGTTTATCCCATCTTTTATAACTAAACTCCTCGTTTTTATACTCTTCGCCTGATGCCGGTTCTAAATAAGAATCTATATGAAAATTATAAGTGTATTCGCCATATTTATCGGTTAATTCACCCCCAAAATATTTTGCATAATCAAACTTCTTGTAATTATCAGAGCGAGCCATTGTTTTGTCAATTAGCAATTCGGGAAATCCAATCCCTTCAAAAAGCAGATCAGAATGTAAATCGATATAAATTGTTACTCCACTCGTATCGTCTAAAAGCGGATAATTAATTTTACCGGAATATGAAATTCGCCCATTCATATTATCCATAAAATAGAAATCAGTTCCCGGAATTTGATCCCCTTCCGCCTGAATTAATCCATCCAGAAATGGTAAACACAGGACATCTCTTTTTTCATCGGGCAAAAACAAACTATCCGTGTTCTCGCACACATAAACTTGTATAAAGTATTTTCTGAAATAATTATTGAAATATGTTTTTTCTATATACTCTTCAATGTCACCATCCTGCCCCAATAAACTATAAATTGCACCATCTTTACTTAGCTCATACTGAATATCCACCAAACGCTCTTCTGCAGCAGGATCTCGCTCAGCTACTAAATTTACCGCCAATAATTTCTGAATATTCCTGTCTTTTTGCCCAATGGTATTGTAAAAAACAAATAGGGAATAAAAAGAGGCCACAGAAACAAAAATTATGAGGTAGCTTAATGTAAACTTGTGTAAATATATTTTGCTTAACAACCACCCAAGAGCAGAAACAATTACAAACATTAACAAAGCCGCTACAGACACTTTCCCTATGGCAACAAACTGTACGAGACTTAAAAACAGTACGATTAAAAGAGTCCCCCCAAATAATTGTTTAAAAGAAAAATCGTTACTGCTTTCCCTTATAATCCGAACTGTAAAATACAATATGGAAAACAAAATCAATCCCACAGAGAAAATACCAAATACACTTTGTGCAGTAATGCTAATAATCTTATTTAGTGAAAATGAAATGGTAGAATTTATGATTAGCTGTTCGATAAAATAATTGGAAAGCAAATAAAGACTTGCACTAAAAAGCAACAACAAAAAGGCAATTATTTTCCGGGGGAGTTTCGAATCATCTTGTAACTGGGTGATGTTTAATTCCGAGCCAAAATTATACAGCCAGAATAAGAAGAACAATGTCATTAAAAAGTAATCGCCCAAGGAAGGCAGCCAGTTGCTAATTGCAAAATAATCGGGACTAAAAAACTGAAGGTGTAAAAATAATTTCGGCACATTAAATATAATGTGCAACCAATAAACAATAAATATTGCTGTTCCCAAAGCCGAAAGCTTTAAAAAAAAGGTAGCTTTTGAAGTCACAAATTCTCTTCTGAAATAGAACAACAACAGCAGTAATCCTATAAAATAAATTACTCCAGGAAAATAGAGTTGATCAGTGTTACAAAGAAATTGCCCACCCGGAATCAAGGAGAACAAAAATTTACCCTCACTGTTTTTCACCCAAAAATCTTCAAAATCAGCTATTTCTGTATTCTTAATTTCAAAATCGTTTGGTATATCATAATCTTCGCTAAAAGTATTTTGAAGGTATTTATTTTCGAACGGATAATTATTTTTTATTAAATGCAGGCCTACAACCTCAAAATTGTCTTTAACCACTTTTTTTACCAAATAAAATCCATTGGGAAGTTGAACCAAATTATTGCTAATTTTTATATCACTGCTTTTGTTAAAAAATGCCACCGACCGATCAGACCAATATTTAAGTTCCCCATCCTGAAAAACCAAAAAATCAAAACCTTCCTCTTCAACAAAAAGCCCCGAATCATCTAAAGCATCACTCACATCGCCATCAATTCCAAAAGAAATTACTTTTAATGCTTCATTTAACTTTGCTTCCAGTAGTCCCTCGTTCTTTGTAAGGTCCTCCTGAAAATCTTCAACCAAGTGAATTTCAGGATGTTGTTTTAATAGCCCATTCTCAATAATTGCTGCAATAACAAAAAAGCAAATTGCCACAATCAGGTAACTATATTTATTAAATTTAAATAACATAATTTAATCGTGATGATAAGGTTCTCCTTTTAAAATTGTAAAAGCCCGGTAAATTTGTTCTGTACACAAAAGTCGCACCATTTGATGCGAAAAAGTCAATCGCGATAAAGATATTTTAGACGAAGCGTTTTGATAAACTGAATCTGAAAATCCATAAGGACCACCAATAACAAAAATCATTTCTTTTAAACCGCTTGCCATCTTCTTCTCCAGAAAACCCGCCAACTCCCTCGAAGAAAACGTCTTCCCATTTTCATCGAACAGGTGAATCTCTTTCCCGGCTATCTTTTTCTTTAAAATAAGTTCGCCTTCCAGTTTCTTTTGATTTTCAGCACTCAGTGTTTTAGCTTTTTTAATGTCAGGAATTACTTCAATTTCGAAATTCACATAATGCTTCAATCGTTTTAAATATTCATCCAATCCCTCCTTCAAATAAGTGGCATCTGTTTTCCCAATCACCAATAAAGTAATCTTCATTCTATCAATTGAATTATAATTTTATAAATTTACACTAAAATTAAAGGTATAAAAGTGTTTTAGCACAGTTTTTGAATTGTTTATCAAACGTTACCTGAAATAGAAAAAAATATGCTAGCCATAAAAAAAATAACATTTGCTATTTTCCTCGTCTCTGGATTAATTCTTAGTTCGTTTAATTCCAATGCTCAAATTCCGTCCGAAATTATTTTGAGTTTAGAAACCGGCAATTCAAAAATACTCTCCGACTATTTCAACCAGAATGTAGAATTGGTAGTACTGGACAACGACAATGTGTACAGCAAAGCTCAGGCAAAACAAATTGTAAATAATTTTTTTAACAGTCACACTCCCGAACCCAAAGGATTCAGTATCCTTCATCAAGGCGGAAAAGAGGGAGCAAAATATGTAATTGGTAATTTAATAACCAACAACGGAAGTTTCAGAGTTTACTTTTTATTGAAAAAGGACGGAGGAAAAGAATACATCCACCAACTAAGAATAGAAAAAAAATAACTCTACATGAAGGAGGGTTCAACTCAGTTTAAACGACTTAGAAAAATAGGAGAGAAGATTGCCACACGTGCAAAAAAAGTTTCCCTGCCGTTTTTCGATGGAGTACCACTTTACGATGTGGCCTTATTTTTTTGGCGAAGTATTGTCAATGGCTCCATTACAACGCGTGCTTCGGCAATTGCATTTTCGTTTTTTATCGCCTTTTTCCCCGGAATTATTTTCCTTTTTACATTAATTCCATATATACCCGTCCCAAATTTCCAGAACGAACTGTTACTTTTAATCGAACAATTAGTTCCTTTAAGTACTTACGAAACTATAGACGAAACTGTAACCGATATAATAACCCAACCGCGAAGTGGGTTACTTTCGTTTGGTTTTTTTCTGGCACTAATTTTTTCCACCAATGGCATTGCATCTATGATGAGTGCTTTTGATGCAACAATCCATAGCATTTACCGACGGACATGGTTGAGCCAGCGACTAGCTGCCACCGTATTATTATTTATTCTTTTAATATTACTTACAGTTGCAATAGCGCTGTTAACAGGTGGGCAAAATTTTATTGAATATCTGGACAAGGAGAATATATTGCAAGACAAGTTTACGGTTTACATTTTTACTGTTAGTAAATGGATAATCACCGTTTCGCTGTTTTTCTTTGCCTATTCGTTTCTATATTACATGGCTCCTGCAAAAAAAGCCAAGTGGCGATTTATTTCGGCTGGAGGTACTTTAGCAACACTACTTAGTATAATAACACTTTACGGTTTTACTTATTACATCAATAATTTTAGCCAGTATAATAAATTGTATGGTTCTATTGGAACGCTTTTAATCATACTTCTGCTAATGTATGTTATGTCTCTAATATTGTTAATTGGATTTGAATTGAATGCCAGCATTCATCAGGCACATTCGATGAAAGAAGAATGATTTTTGGGTTGAATAGTAAAAACGTACGATCGTGCTTCTCTACTGAAAACTCGTTACTTCTTCCCTTGTTTGAACAATAACTCTTTCTCTTTACTTGAAAGGCTTTCGTAACCCGATTTGGCAATTTTATCCAGCACACGGTTTATCTCGTCTTGCTGAATGTTTTTCTGTCGATTGTATTCGTAATCGTCTCGGGGAGGTTGTTTATGAGAAACTGTTAAATGGCTTTTCCGTTTAAATAGCTTTGTTAGGCCTTTTATAAAATTAACAAATCCGGCTCCCATATCTTTTCCCTTTCTTAATTGATAAATATAAAACCACCCCCACGCAGCACCTCCAATGTGAGCAATATTTCCTCCTGCATTAGTCGATGAGATTCCAACAACCGATAACAATACATAAAAAGCAGCAATGTATTTCAACTTATAACTTCCTACCAAGGGCAACATAATTTCCTGATCGGGGTCGTAAAAAGCTACAGCTACCAAAATGGCAAATACAGCTCCCGAAGCTCCTAACAAAACACTGTTTGATGCCTCAAAAACCGGAAACAAATTATAAGAGACAACATACAAAGCAGCTCCCGCCAATCCACCTAAAAGATAAACGCCAAGTAATTTCTCTCCTTCTAAATGGTATAGAAACATTTTACCAAACCAATACAATCCGAGAATATTAAATAGCAGATGAATAAAACCTGCATGCATAAACATGTACGTTACCAGAGTCCAGGGTTTAGTAATTAATTCGTTTACATTAGAAGGTACAGAAAGCCAATCGACTAATAAGTAAGGTTGCCCTGCCAGGTTGAAAAACACTTCCAGAATTTTAACCAACAGAAAAACTCCAAGGTTTATATAAATAAGTTGAGTTAATACCGAACCCTCTTTAAACGTACGTTTTATATCGCCAACAATATCCATATTTTTTAAATTCCAAGTATCCAAAGCACAAATAAAATCCAACTATTCCAATCTTATATCTTATAATCCATTCAAAAGGGAATCTCTAAAAATAGGAAAATTCAAAGCACAAGCAAATTTAAATACCGGAGTTTACTGTTGTAAATGAGGATTTTAAATGTGTGAAGTAACGCTGAAGTTTTCATTTTTAGAGGTTACCTTAATAGAACTTGTTCGAATTTTTATTCCAGTACTTAATCAGAATATAACCAAACAACATTCCGCCAAGGTGCGCAAAATGAGCAATATTACTTCCCGACTGAGCAAAACCCAAATACAACTCAACTGCACCGTAACCCATTACAAAGTATTTTGCTTTAATAGGAATTGGTGGAAACAACAACATCAATTGCGTATTTGGAAACAACATTCCAAAAGCCAATAACACGCCAAACACAGCTCCCGACGCACCAACTGTTGGAATATCCATTTTCAATTCCATAATTCGTTGCATCAAATTAAGTCCTTCAGCTCCATATGCTTCACTGGTTGGATTGTCGTACCACATGTTAATAAAGTCGCGGACCTGAACCGTTGAATTGGGCAAATATTTGGTAACAAATTGGTCAAGTATTTCTGGTGATGGTGTATTCTGAAATGCCTCAATCGTATTTTGAATAGAATTCATTTCCAAAAAATTAACGAAAGTATGTAGTGCCAAAGCTCCGAGTCCTGTAATAATATAGTACATCAGAAATCTTTTGGAACCCCAAACACTTTCCAAAACCCGACCAAACATATAAAGTGCAAACATGTTGAAAAAAATATGCGTCAATCCGCCATGCATAAACATGTAAGTAAATATTTGGTGTAGTCGAAATTTTTCAGAACCCGGATAGTGCATTCCAAAAACTTCAACCAAATCAATCCCCATCCCCTGCACTACCCACGTAGCCAACATAAAAAGAACATTTATAATTATTAGGTTCTTTACAACCGGCGGAATATTATTCAATAAAGGTCTGTAATTCATATTTCAAAATTTGAAAGAGGTCTAACAATAGCCAGACCATTTTATTATTTGCTCAAAATAACGACAATCTGTCATTTTGAAAAACTTTTTTCGATATCCTCGGTTGGAATTATGGTCAACACCTTTTTCCCGTCGGGTGAAAAGTTCGGGGTAGAACAGGCAAAAAGATTATCGATAAGGTGGTCAATCTCCTCTTGTTTTAATTCTGTACCATAATCAAGCGCCGAGGCTTTTGCAAGAGAAATGGCAATTTGTTCTTTTGCTTTTGAACGTGCATCAACCGGAGAATTTTTATACTCTTCCAGCAATTTCTCTACAATTAATTGAGGCGAGGCAACATCCAAAACACCGGGTGTACCATTTATTATAAAGGTATCTTTCCCAAATTCACGAACATCGAACCCCAACGAAAGTAAATCTTCCAATATGCTTTTTAACAATTCAGAATCTGCCGGGTTCAATTCAATGGTTTGTGGAAAAAGTTGTTGCTGGCTGGCCACCGAATCCGATTTTAGCACTACCATAAATTTTTCAAACAAAATACGTTCGTGTGCTCGCTTTTGGTCGATTACCATTAAACCCGATTTTACAGGGGTTAAAATATATTTTTGTTTTAATTGAAGTATTTTCTTCCCCGAAAACTGCTCCGAAGTTTGTGTATACAAATCGTCCTCCCCACTCATCCTTAAATTGGTCTGTTCTTCCGGCAATTGATTCCTTTCTGCACCTCCATACAAATTTTCCCAATTCTTCAGATTCGATTTTTCGCTATAAGATGACTGCGAACCAGAACTTTTGGGAAATGTTGATTTTTCCTCATCAAACGGATTATACTCTGGGTTAATTTTAATATCGGGGAAAACTATATTATCATTCTGCCTTTGCGGAACCGGAATATCTATGTTCCCGCTTTGATCGAAATCGATGGAAGGAACAACATTGTGTTTACCCAACGATTCGCGTACAGCAGCGTGAATTATTTGCCAAATAGACTGGTCGTTTTCAAACTTAATTTCCGTTTTTGTTGGGTGAACATTTATGTCGATATCTGCCGGATTAATCTCCATAAACAGAAAATACGACGGATAGGTATCTGGTGGCAACAATTGTTCGAAAGCCCTCATTACCGCTTTATGAAAATAGGGATGCCGCATGTATCTGTTGTTCACAAAAAAGAACTGCTCGCCCATGGTTCTTCTCGCATATTTAGGCTGACCAATAAATCCATAAATATTTACAATGCTGGTTTGTTCTTCAACTAAAATCAAACTCTGATTTAAATTTTTTCCAAAAACATCTACTATCCGTTTACGATGATTCACTTTTGGCAATTCGTAAAGCACAGCATTATTATGAAAAAGAGTGATTTTAATTTCAGGATTGGGAAGCGAAACACGTTGAATTTCCCAAATAATATTTTTTAATTCGGTACTGTTTGCTTTTAAAAATTTTCGCCGGGCGGGCACATTAAAAAACAGATTTTTAATCATAAAACTGGTGCCATTATTGCACCCGGTCGCCTCTTGAGTTTTTAATTCAAAACCAATAATATGAATTAAAGTTCCAACTTCATCTTCTGTTCTTTTTGTACGCAATTCAACGTCTGCAATTGCTGCAATAGATGCAAGTGCCTCACCCCTAAAACCCATTGTTCGTATACAAAACAGATCGTTGGCAGAACGAATTTTGGAAGTTGCATGCCGTTCAAAAGCCATTCTTGCATCGGTTGGCGACATTCCACAGCCATTGTCGCTAATCTGAATCAGCGTTTTCCCGGCGTCTTTAATATGTATTGTAATTTCGGTTGCCCCGGCGTCCAATGCATTTTCAACCAGCTCTTTTACAACCGAAGCGGGGCGTTGAATAACTTCGCCTGCAGCAATCTGATTAGCCACCGCATCGGGCAATAATTGTATAATATCGCTCACTTAAAAGATATTAGATAATGAGATATTAGTAGTAAGGAAATCAAACTAATATGAAAGTTTAAAAATGAAAAAAGAGATAAAAAGCCAATGCTAAAATTAGGACCAGTATAATTAGTCTTCTATTTTGAGATTTACGAGCATCTGGTGAGGACTTTGCCCATCCATCTTTATCTCTAAATCGACCTGTAACATTTGGGCGATAGGGTTTTCCGTCATCTACTTTTTCCTCAACAATTCCCAATTCTTCTTTAATTCTTCTCTCCCGGTCGTCACGTTCTTCTTTATCCGCGTCGTAAAATCGCGGTACAAATTTAAACTGTTTCGCCGCTGGTGTATGAAAAAATTTCCCAATCATAACTTTATATTCATTTCAATTTACAAAGATAAGCTTTATTCAACAAATTTTGTTCCACGCACAAAATCTTTAAGCACATTTAAACTCTGATATTCAAAATATTTTGAAAATAAATCACACAATTCCAACCTTTTCAAAATATCTTCGTCCTACAAGTAAATTTTGAAAATAATTTTTAGCGAAAACGAATCTAAACTGGTAAAGCTTTGCAAAAATGGAGATGCAAAAGCACAATTCAAATTGTATAAACTTTATTCGAAAGGAATGTACAATGTTGCCACGCGAATGACAAACGATCGGGTAACTGCTGAGGATATTTTACAAGATGCGTTTATTACCGCCTTTTCAGGATTAAAAAAATTAAAAAACGAAAAAGCTTTTGGCGGATGGTTAAAACGAATTGTGATAAATAGGTGCATTGATGAAACGCGAAAAAAAAGAATAATTTTTACTGACATGGAAATGATTTCGGGCAGGCATCTGGAGATTGCAGAGGAAGTGGATGATTCGCTTGATCCCGAATTGGTTCACTCTTACATTAAAAAATTGCCCGAAGGAGCAAGACAAATATTGGTAATGCGTGCACTAGAAGGGTACAAACATGCTGAGATTGCAGAACAATTGGGAATCTCAGAATCGACTGCAAAAACCCAATTTTTTAGAGCAAAACAGCTTATAGTTAAAATGATAAAAGAAACAGGTGATGAAAGAGAATCTGGAAAAGTATTTAAAGGAGAATCGTTTAAAGCTTGATGCAGACAAGCCGGATAACGATGCCATTTGGGAAGGAATTAGAAATGGAATGGATAAGAAACAAAATGTTATGCCAACTTTGTTTTGGAAGGTAGCAGCCATTTTAATTTTTATTATTTCCGGCACCTACTTTAATGTAAATAAAACAAAACAAGATAAAATTGTAATTGTAACTCTGGCTGATGTTTCAAAAGAATTAGGCAACCAGGAAACTGAATTAAAACAGTTGGTTAATCTAAAATGGGAAGAAATAAAACCTCTTTTGCCCAAGGAAAAAAACGATATCCAATTTTTATTAGACGAATTAAATGAACTGGATGAAGTTTATAACACCTATCAACAAGACCTTGGAAATTCGGGTGCCGACGAACAAATTGTTACTGCTCTGCTCGATTATTATCAAAAAAAAATAAGAATATTAAACAGAATCTTACACGAAATACAAAAACAGCAAGATCATGAAAACACAATTACACTTTAAACAATTTGCTCTGGTTTTAATCTTACTATTTATAACCAGTTTTGTTTCTTCTCAAAACTACGAAGCGTCAAAGTCATTAAATAAATCGGCTGGGGTTCCTGAAAATGTGACTATAAAAATGTCCAATTATTCCGGTAATCTAAAAATTGTAACCATAGATGCAAATACCGTTAGTATTAAAACATCTATAGAAATTAGTGGTAAAGCAAAAGATGATGTGGAAAAAGTTATTGAAGCCATTGAAAATTTCGATTTCAAAGTATCGGGAAATAAGGTGGAAATAGATACTCGTTTTTACAAAAACATGAATACGATTAACAACCGCAGTACAATAACCTTACAAAATGGGGACAAAGTAAGAATAAATGAATTTAAGATTACTCACCAACTAGAAATCCCTAAAACAGCAAATATTGAATTAAATAACAAATACAGCGACATTGAAATGCAGACACTGGAAGGAAGTGCAGAATTTGAATTGTACAGTAGCAAATTACAAGCTGGTAACATTTTAAATAAAGTTAAAGTTGAAGCCAAATATTCTAAACTCTATTTAAAAGAAATTTCGGGGAATATGGATTTGGATATTTATGACACCGATGTAGAGTTCATTTCAAGCGGCGACGTCTCTATAAAAAGTAAATACTCGAAAGTTGATGCGGAGAAAGTTGGCGGTCTGATTCTTGATTCCTATGACGACAAGTTTACTATTAACGAAATAGACAATTTAGAATTTATAGCCAAGTATTCTGATTTAGTATCACAAGCCGAATTAACGGAACTGAAACTAAACTTGTACGATAGCAACATTGAAATAAAATCGGCAAAAAAAGGAATTTTTAGCGGAAAATATTCAGACCTAAAATTGGGAAATGTAAAGGAATTAAAAGTTCCCAGCTCCTACGACAACGATATCTATTTGGGTAAAACAATGGATATTCAAATTGACGAAAGCAAATATTGCAAATATGAAATTGGCGAAGTAGCAAAACTTTCGCTTAATGGGTACGACGACAACGTTTCTATTTCAAATTTAAACGATGATTTTTCAGGGATTTCAGTGAATGGGAAATATGGAAGTTTAAATGTGAATGCTGGAAACACACCCTACCAGATTTACTTCAAATTGAAATATCCAAAAATTGACATTCCCGAGTCGGTGAAAATAATCAAGAAAATAAAAGAAAACAGCGACCTCGAATTGGTTGGAAACGACAGCGGTGGTAAAATAGCCGTTGAAGGTTATGACATGAAAATTGTGATTCGATAAGATAAGCTTTGCAATTGTTGTTGTTTCGCGAAAGTCAAAAAAAAGCTGGCTCTTACGGAAACATAAAAAGATACAGGTTAGTTGATTTATTGCCTGGCAGATTTTGCAAAAAATCGGACGGAATTATCTGAATTAACTTGAATTTTACTATTTCTAGTATGTTGTAAAATTTAATGGTTCGTATGGATTGCCTCGCCCGGCTGATAGAATTATTCCTTTTGTTTCAGCTTTAGCAGAAAGAGTGATGGGTTGGTTATGGTCGAAAAACACATAATCAAAATCCTGCTCGGCAAGAAACTACCTTTTGATTTTTTTGATATAGGCGCTTTGATTATCTATGATCAATAACATTTAATTTTAGTTATTCATAGTTTTCATTTTCCTCCAAATACTCAACATCAGCATGTTTTTCTTCATAGATTTCTTTCACTGAGCTTTTCAAATTATGTTCATCATCGTAATCCGAATCGTCTTCCATAATCTGAAAAGCCATTTGAACAGACATTCTTAGCATATAAATTTTTTCGTCAGTCTCAAATCGCAATGCACTTACTTCCTGGACTTTAGCATTTTTAAAATAAACCAGGTATTCACTAAAACCATCCGGATAAACAAGTTTTACTTGTTCCTGCAAATCTTTATTTAATTTGTTATAATCCTGAATAACTTTTAATTTATTATTTTCCATTTTGTTCTATTAAATTGTACTAAATATTTTTCATTTTTACCTTCCTGAATAATAGGATGCAATTAAACATCCCTTTCATAAATTGCCAAAAACAGACTCAATTCTCCCGTTAAAGTGAGTTTAAACAAAAAAACAAATTGATTAAAAACGAAGTATTTTATTCTTTAAATAAAATTATGAAATGCCGATATTACTGAACGTAATACCATGTTCTCTCTTTTATAAAGAGTCTTAAGGAGTTGGTTATCCTTTGTTAGTTCTAATTTACCCCGGACTGAAAGTAGAATTAAACTTAATACAAATAATACTCTTCATATTTTCTTTTCCATGAGCCCTATAAAAATCCATCCTTTTCATCTCATTAAAGTTGTTATTCATTAAGGTATTCGATGGAACTCGCTTTATTATCATCCACATGTGTGAAAAATTTCGCCAAGCTCGTTTCATTTTCTAACGAAATAAAGATAAAATTTAAATTCTTATTGCTAACAAAGTAGCTTTTAATTATCGAGTCAATATTCTGACAAAATAATTAATAAAAACATGGACAAAAGTCATGTT
>JABMPI010000203.1 GCA_013203755.1 Bacteroidota bacterium | reverse complement strand
GTTTTGTTGTTGCCCGGTTATGACGGCGGAGCGGAATATGGTGGTGCCGGAGCAGACCCTGATAACGGAATTTTATATGTAAATGCAAACGAGATGGCCTGGTATTTAAGAATGGATAAACGGGGAAAATCAACATCAAATAATCAAATTTCTGTTGGCGAACAAACTTACCTAAACTATTGCATGGTTTGCCATGGAACAGACAGAACCGGGAATGCGGCCAGTGGGTATTCAATTCTTACTCTTATTACGCAAAAACTAACACAGCAAAATGTGAATCAGATTATCAGCAACGGCAAAGGAAAAATGCCAGGTTTTCCTAACATTTCAAAAGAAGAGAGAGAACAGTTGGTAGCATATCTATATGGCGTTGAAAAAACAGAAGAAGTTTCCGTCAATCTATCCACCGTACAACAGGATTTATACAAATTTACGGGATATAAAAAATTCCTGGATGACAACGGTCTACCTGCAATTTCACCGCCCTGGGGAACGCTAACGGCCATTGATTTAAATACCGGCAGCCACATTTGGCAAACAACACTGGGAATAACTCCCGGCCTTCCCAATCAGGATACAAATCCAACCGGATGCGAGAATTATGGCGGTCCGATAATTACCGAAAATGGTTTAATTCTGATAGCCGGAACCAAAGATGGAATGTTCAGGGCTTTTAACAGATTTACGGGGAAACTAATTTGGTAAACTAAACTTCCGGCAGCCTCGTTTGCCACTCCCGCCATGTACCGCATTAACGGCAAACAATATATTGTGCTGGCTTGTGGCGGAGAAAAACTGGGAACTCCAAAAGGAAATAAGATTGTGGCTTTTGCTTTGGAGTAAGTATTAGTTAGATATTCTTTTTTGCTCCTCATCCGAAGCAGTAGTTCTCTTTCTCGTTTTTACAGCAGAATTACCAAAATTGTGTGTAAAAGTCAACCGTAAAATACGCGGTTCGAAATCTAACATCCAGGTATTGTAAATCTTCAATTCGGGAAAATCAGCGGTATAACGAATAATATTCGTTTTAAACACATCGGAAAGATTCAGGTTGAAACGGCTGTTTCCGTTTTTCAATTTCCACTGCACGCCTATATCAAGGCGTCCTATTGGATTCCACTCGTAAATTCCCTGAAATGATTTTGACTGATAATACCCTGCAAATTCAGCCGACATATTTTTAGTGATATTTATGCTTTGAATGGTATTTATCCGGTAATTATTTGTAGCATAATCTAAATTTTCTCCCTCGTAATTGGTATTAATTTTTCTGAAAATGAAGGTGAAATTGTTTTGCATTTTCCACCAGTCGGTTACTTTTATAGGAAAGGTTAACACGGCCGATGTAATTTTTTGACTATCGAAATTCTGCGAAACAAAATAGGTTCGGTCTGTTTCTTCATTGTAAATCGGTTGAAAACGCGAAATTGCATTTTTCGTGTCGGTATAACTCACCGACAGAATTACCGATTTATATTGATAATCGGTTTTTAAAACAGTGCTGAAAGCAGGTAAAAGATTTTCATTACCAGAGAGGAAAAGCTCCGGGGTCATAAAGACAACAAAAGGAGCCAGCTCATTAAATGTTGGCCTGTCTATTCGCCGGCTGTACGAAAGTTGGAGTTTATTATTTTTATCTAATTTCTGCGAAAAATATATCGTGGGGAATAACTCGCCATAATGCAAATCAATAATTCCCTTTTCGGTTTCTGAATCCAGTACCGAATTCATGTATTCATATCGCAATCCAGCCACAATACTGGTTTTGTCGCTTAGACTGTAACTTACAGAAGAATAGATGGCCATAATATTTTCATTCATTGAATATTTATTGGTCAATTCCTGATCAAATGACCAAATACCCAAATCAAGATAACTAACACCTATATCGTTTTTAAACATAGTAAAAGTCCCCTTTGCCCCTGCCTCAACTTTTAGCTTCGGGTTGATTTGATTGGTATAATCCAGCATTCCCACCATAATATTAATGGGTGTAATTTTGGTAACATCAATGTCTTCTCCCGGTTGTTGCTGCCCCTCATTATCAAAGTTTTCGATGGTATAATACGATGGATTATCGTTATGATAGTTAAGATAATCAAAATTAAAATCCAGGATTTCTTCTTCCTTAAAATGATGTTGCAGATTGATGTTAGCCATTCCATGCATCCACTTGCTATATTCCGTCATTTTTAGATTTGACTGTCCTGTTAAAACCTCATCGGTTTTATAATATATTTCATTCAGTGCGTCAGCTTCCCAATCTCTTAAATAACCTGAACCCAAAATACTTAAAACAGTTTTACTGCTGATAGTATAATCCAGCCCAACCCTGAAATTTTGGAAGGTTACTAACGCTTCCCTGCCACTTTCAGAACCAGATTCGAGAATCATATTATCCTGCATAGTTTTACGATAGGTATCGATATTTTGCCTTGCATTATTGTAGGTTACACTATATGTTCCAAAATAATTAATCTTTTCAATGTGGTGATTTAAATTCAGGCTGGCTTCCAGCTTTTCGCGAGACGCAATCCCTGCACCCAAAGTAAAAGAACCGTTTGTGCCAAAATCATCATTCTTTTTCAGCACAATATTTATAATTCCGGCATCACCATCAGCATCGTATTTTGAAGGCGGAGTAGTTATCAGTTCTATCCTTTTAATATTATCCGAACTCATGGTTTTTAACATTTCAACCGCCGCTTCCATTGGCATCCGGTTTTGCTTCCCGTTTATCATAACCATAACGCCTCCTTTCCCGTTCATGGAAATGGCATTGTTTTGCCGATCGACATTAATACCGGGAGATTTTTCCAAAACTTCAAGGGCTGTACTCCCGCTTGAGGTAATGCTATTTTCTACGTTGACCACCATTCGGTCAATTTTCATTTCATAAAGGGGCTTAAGGGCAACCACATTTACATCTTCAAGTTGATGGGAATCTCCCTCAACAAAAATGGGCTCGTTATGATGATGGTCGTTGGAAGTTTTTATTACAAAAGAGGGCGAATAAGCAGGTTTGTAACCAATCATACTTACACCCATAATATATGTTCCCGGTTCGAAATTGGTAATGCTGTAAGTCCCTTCCTCAGTAGCCATCATACCGGTTGCCACAGTAGAATCTTTTTGGTTTAACAGCAGAACATTAGCAAAAGATAATGGTTGATTACTTGTGTCGCGAACTGCCCCCTGAATTTGTGAAAATACAATCGTTGGGTAAAATATAATAAGCGACAAAAAAAGGAATTGTTTGAGTTTTGAGGTAATTGCTTTCATTAGTGTCTTGGATAATATTAACCATTTTAGGATATTAAGGTATTAATTTACGCTATTTTACAGTTAAAAACAATATATTATTGAAAATTAACTAAAAATATAGTGCAAAATTGTGGCAGAAAGGGAGATACAAGAGTTTTATTCATCATAAAAATCCAGGAATAAACCTTATTAAAATCTATTATTTACAATTGTAACCGACTCATGATTATATTAATTATTAAAAAGTATAGCTGAGCTATTAATTGGTAATTCTCTTTTGCTCCTCATCGGATGCAGATATGAAATACAAAATGCTTACGGTACAGTCCAAAAAATGTGGAGTACTTTTATCGTAGTTTATATCGATGATATATTCAAACCAAATAGCTTTTCG
>JABMPI010000202.1 GCA_013203755.1 Bacteroidota bacterium | reverse complement strand
TTTATATTTTCTTGAAAAAGTACGGGAAGAGGGAACGATTAATATCTCGGCTCCAACCATTGGTAAAAATCTAAAATGCGACCCAACACAAGTTGTTAAAGATTTAGCTGTAACTGGTATAAAAGGCAAACCAAGAGTAGGATACAATACCTACGAATTAATTCATGCATTGGAAGAGTATCTTGGTTTTAATCGCACCAATGAAGCTTTTTTAGTAGGAGCAGGTAATTTGGGTTCAGCGCTTTTGGCTTACCAGGAACACCAATCACTTGGCATTAAATTAATTGCGGCCTTCGATACCGCAGAGGAAAAAATTGGGACACATGTTGGAAGTATTCATATTTTGGAATACAATAAATTATTTCAATTGGCAGGACGCCTTAAAGTAAAGATAGCTGTATTAACCACCCCAAACTATGTGGCTCAAAAAATTGCTGAAGACCTTGTAGGTTGTGGTATAAAGGCCATCTGGAATTTCACTTCGACTATACTTAATTTACCTAAGGAAATTATAGTCCAAAACACATCTTTGAGTACAAATGTAGCAGTATTACTGCGGCGTTTAAACGACTTGGAAAATAATAAATAAAATTTTAAGATATGAAAAAAATTAAATTCATTTTTAACTGCTTGACCAATGTAATAAAGAAAAAAATCTTTAAAGTAGAAAAATCGCATATCAGCCCAAAATGTGAAAAGGCATTAAATCTAAATAAGGAAGTTACGTCTATAGAAGAATTAAAGCTTACTGAAGAATATGTAAGGGAATACAATGTAACTACGCGTTGGCAAACTATATAGTTAAATCGAGTTCATTACAAATTAATTGACAATGAAATTGTATGTTAGTTCAGCAACAAAATTATTTAAATAAATAAAATAGTGAAGTGGAGTTTATATTTTTAAATGCAGCAATACGCAGCAAAAAATTGTTTATGAACTGCAATTTGAGGTTGTAAAAAAAAAGGATGACATCTTTACCTTAGAGATGTCATCCTTTTCTGTTTTGCTTTAAGAGTTCTAGAATTTAAAATTAACTCCTATTTTATACATAGCTCCCATAAAGCCAAATTGATTTACTTCCCATGGGTATTTAAATCTACCACCAAGGTCGGTGTCCAAATCACCCTGAGCTTCAATTACATCTGGATATACATTTAGAATGTTATTAGCAGTTATATTGATTCTTATTTTTTCTGAGATTCGATATCCCAAAATTAAATCAGTTAATACTTTGCCGGTAAATGTTTGATCTAAAGTTTCATTTGAAGGATGTTGCCATGTTACTGCACCAAAATATGTGTTGTTAAGGCTTGCGTTAAAATCTTTCATAGTAAGATTCATTCCAAAATTAAATTTTAAGTCTGGTCTTGCCGATGTAACACGCGCTTTCTCTTCACGGTTAAATATTTCAATTCCCGCATCCTGAAAAACTTTAGGTGCATTTATTTCACCTAAAATGGCAGTTTTGTTTGTGTTAAGTGCTAAAATAATATCGAGGTCTTTATTGGTACCCAAATTAATGTTGTTGTAGCTTAATACCACATCAAGTCCTGTTGTTCTTGTATCTAAAGCATTTACAAAAAACTTAAATGCTTCAACGCCCGAGTTTTGAAGATTAGCTTTTACAGCATTTCCATCAGGCAGCGAACCAGTTGAAATTTGATTAGAGAAAAGTACTCTGTTGTCAACTTTTATATTGTAGTAATCAATTGCAATGGATAAATTTTTGATCAGTTTATAGGTAATTCCAGCAGAGAAATTCATTGCTTTTTCTGCGTTAAGTGCCGGAACGCCTAATAAATCTCTAATTACAGGATCTACATTATTAAAGGTGCCTTCTTGCTGAAGATTACCATCGACAACCAGGGTTTGTACATTACTTAAATATATCTGGTGTAACGAGGGTGCTCTAAAACCAGTACCCATGGAAGCACGGATTGCTCCTTTGTCTTTACCTAAAAGTTGCCTGGCATTAATTTTCCATGAAACATTGCTGCCAAAATCGGAATAATTCTCTAAACGAATTGCACCTCCCACTAAAAATGATTCTGAAATGTCGTAGTCGATACCTGTGTAAACACCAATATTTGAACGATTTTCTTTTAATTCATTTGCTGGCTGAAGTCCTGGGAACGACTGTGCTCCACCATTTAAATACGACTCTTCCTGACCTGCAATAACTTCATAAACTTCATTTCGTGCTTCTAATCCAAAAGAGAAATCTATCTTATTGAAGGTGCGTTGTACATCAATATTTCCAACTAAATGACCAAATGAGTAACCACCCGGATTAAATGAAGTGGGACTGTTAGCTCCATAACCAGTATTTATTGTGTTTCCAATTGTATAATCGACACTGTTTTTTCCTGAAGTTGCACTAACATCTATCGACCAGTCGTCCACATTAAAAATATTTCCAGCGGTCAAAACCCAGTCACTAATTGAAGTTTCAAATGTTGGTTGAAAGCCTTGATAAGTTCCATTGCCATCGTAAAGTGGATTACTTGCCGCGTCGTTAGGAATACCAGGCCACCATGGAACACGGTAAAGTGCAAATGATGTTCCGTTTCTTTTTGTATAACCTCCGTTGGCATAAAATTCTCCCGAACCATGTTCAACTGCAAAATTGGCAAAAGCGGAGTATTTATCGTAGCTTGGTTGACCAACAATCATTCCCAATGCAGGGTTTTCTCTTTGCCAATCGGTATTGCCACTTCTAATTTGAGCACTGGTTGCAATATTTCCAGGGCTTGCTTCAAAACCTCCTGCGGCTTCTATTGGAATGGCTCCAACATCATATAAAAAGCCAAAAAGTCCATCTCCGCCAGGCTCGCCAGCTCTGTTGGTAAAATCCTGATGATAAAAACTTCCGGTTAAATTTAGAAATCCATTTTTTCCTACCTTATAACCTTTGTTAATATCACCGCTGTAGGTAAATCCATCGCCTTTAGAAGTAACTCCTGTAGCCAAATTTATTTCAAAATCATTTGCTCTTTTTTTCAAAATAATATTTATAACACCGGCAATTGCGTCAGATCCATACTGGGCACTGGCACCGTCGCGAAGCACTTCTACTCTTTCTATTGCCGAAGCCGGAACGGATTTCATATCTGTACCTACTTCACCTCTTCCAGGAGTTTCATTTACATAAACTTGTGCACTTTGGTTTTTTCGTTTTCCGTTAATTAAAACAAGAGTACGAGAAGGTCCCAGATTCCGCAATTCTGAAGGGTCGAAATGAGCAGTAGCATCCGACACAGTTTGGTTTGTTGAATTATACGACGGAACTTTAAAAGCAAGCATTTGATCCAATGAAGTTTGTCCGCTGTTTCTTAATTCTGCAATGTTAATATTGTCGATTGGTACTGGCGAAGCCAACACAGTTCTTGCCCGTCCGCGCGATCCTATTACAACCAAAGCTTCAAGAGATGTAGATGCCATCGAAAGTTTTACAACAATTGGCGTAGCTGTACTTATTTCAACTTCTTTGGTTTGGTAACCGATATAACTTACAACAAGTGTTACAGGAATTTTTTCTACTTCTAACGAAAATGTTCCGTCCATAGCAGTTGCACTTCCGTTGGTTGTATTTTTAATTGAAACTGAAGCTCCAATTAAGGGCTCATTATTGTTATTGTCAATAATTTGTCCTTTTAGGCTAACCTGGGCAAATAGTTGCAGTCCGCTTATTAAAATGATAAACAGTAGAATTAAGGTAGTTTTTAATTTCATATTGATATTTTAAAGTTAATTTTTTTTAAAGATTGGTGCTAAAATAC
The DNA here is from genome assembly GCA_013203755.1 of Bacteroidota bacterium. GTDB lineage: Bacteria > Bacteroidota > Bacteroidia > Bacteroidales > Prolixibacteraceae > Draconibacterium. Next base: position 204 of record JABMPI010000202.1, on the reverse strand, counting down.
AACTGAATTTTAGAATTGCAAATTCTATTACGTTTCGTGTGTTTTTTTAGATAGGTTATAAATAATGAAAAAGCCAGGTTGAAACCGATATTTGTATGTTATGTTGGAGCTTGTTAATGTATCCCGAAATTTTATTTATAAAGCCAAATTCACCAAGGTAATTCCGGCTCCACCAAAGTCAACATGTTCGTCTTTGAAGTTGTG
>JABMPI010000201.1 GCA_013203755.1 Bacteroidota bacterium | reverse complement strand
TTTTCGTTGAAAGCCTCAGCCTGGGGGAATTAGATTTTAAAGTAGAAGACATCGAAAATGGCAGGCCGGCTTATCACCCCGCCGATTTTTTATAGCTATATATTTATGGTTACCTAAATCGGGTACGGTCGTCGCGTAGCCTGGAGAAGGAGTGCATACGCAACATTGAAGTGATGTGGCTTATCCGCAATTTGAACCCCGACCACAATACGATTTCCAATTTCAGGCGCGATAACCCAAAAGCTATCAAAAAAGTTTTTCGCGAAACCGTTAAAATTGCCAGGCATTTCGACTTAATCGGCGGCACACTCATTGCCGGAGACAGCACAAAACTACGTGCACAAAACAGCAAGAAAAACAACTTCAACCAAAAGAAAATAGACCGGCATTTAGAATATATTGAAAACAAACTCGCAGAATACAATAATGCCCTTGCAGAAAGCGATGGAGACAACAAAAAACATATTGAAGCGGACATCAAAAAACAAAACCAGCGTAAAGACCATCATAAACGTATTGAAAAACAGCTAAAGGAAAGCGGGGAGCCGCAAATCTCAACTTCTGACCCGAATAGCCGCCAGATGATTACCCGCAATAACATTACTGAAGTCGCCTATAACATTCAAACCTCTGTTGACGCCAAACACAACCTGCCCTTTGACTATAATGTCACCAATACCAACGATGCCAAAGCCATGGGCGGTATGTTGCGCAGAGCCAAAACCATTTTGAAATCCAATGATTTTACCGCACTCTACGACAAAGGTTACCATACCGGGAGTGAATTTAAAATTGCTGATGATTTGGGAATAGATGTAATGGTAGCTATCCCATCGGTTGCAGCCAATGCTCCAAATCCTAAATACAATGTGGACCATTTTGAATATAACAAAACCGAAGACTGCTATATCTGTCCACAGGGTGAAAAAATGGGCACAAACGGAAGATGGCACCAGGCCAGGACATACAACTTTAAAAGATATACTACAAAAGCATGTAAAACATGCAAAGTAAAAGCTGAATGTTCGAAAGCCCATTGTGGAAAAGCCATCCAGCGTAGCGAGTTTCAACAATACATCAACAATAACAAAAAAAGGATAGAACAAAACAAGGAATATTACAGGAAGCGACAGGCCATTGTGGAACACCCCTACGGAACCATAAAACGGCAATGGGGATTTAGCTACATCTTAACAAAAAGAGGGATTAACCGCGCCAGTGCAGATGTCGGATTTATAATGACAGCTTACAACCTGAGGTGGATTATCAATATAATTGGGCTAAAACAATTGCAAGAATACCTGAAAACGGTAAGCTCATTTATTTTTGAAAAAATGGCCTTGTTAAACCTTTTTTTAAGCAAAATAAACACTCTTGTTAATCAAATAAAGAAGATGAAATCGATTCTGTACGTAAGCCTAAAACAGCTATATTTAAACCAAAAATTAACGATACAAATCGGTTTTTAGACAAACTGACGTTATCTACCACTTCAGCAATTAACTTCCCATTTATAAACAGTGTTAAAGTGTTACCTTTGCAAATCAGGTAGTAATTGTGCCATTTGTTTAGTTTAAAATGCGCTTTCTTTTTGACTTTTGGAATATCAGTTTTTGTAGTATTTCCATCTTTGTCAAATACAGTTCGTTCGCCACGCCATGCGAGTGTATGACGTCCAAATTCGTCGTACAACCTAACCAACCAGTCGGTTTCAGTATTGTTATCAACCTGATAACCTTTGCAGTCGTCTCCTTCGTAATGCTCACTTCTGAACTGGAATCCCCCATTTACATTATGCTCGCTCACCAATCGGTATTTTAACTTCAATTCAAAATCAGTCATCGTACCGTATTCACAAAAAAGATATTGATTGTCTTTGCAAGGTTTTTCTTTTGTAATGCGTGCAGTAATAGCACTTTCCTCAACGCTCCACCAACTCATATCAGCCGCTTTCCATCCCTTTAATGTTTCGCCATCAAACAAAGAGATGAAGCCTTTTGGCGACTTTTGTTTATTTTTTTCTTGTGCCTGCGAAGACGACACTGAAACTATGATAATTAGTATTGAGATAAAAAAGTAAAGTTTCATCCGTTTATAATTTTAAATTTTCAATTGCAATCCGTCGGCTGACGGAGAACTCTCGATGAAATTTAATCATGCTTGTTTGTGAAATTAGCCTGATAAATTTCATGTTCGTTTCATAATTTAAAGATTATTATTTCAATGTCATTTAGTTAAGGATAATAGTCTTCGACTACGCTCAGACTGACTGTCACCCTGAGCGTAGTCGAAGGGTTTTTAATAACAAGCCAAAATCAAAGCGAAGCTTTACTAAACGACATTGATTATTATTTAGAAAATTTGAAAACGGGATTCTCCAACCCCGAAAGACATCTACAACGAATTCCGTTTCACAAACTCGAACGGACTTTTTACACGTTGAAAATTTTGGGTAAGGATCATTTCTGCTGCTCTGCGCCCAATTTCATTGTGATTAGTAGAAATAGTAGTTATTCCATCTTCCAAAAGTTCTTTAACCGGATTATCGTTATATGCAACCACTCCAACATCTTCACCCAATTTCCACTTTTTACTTTTGCTAATTTTTATGAAACGGTACAAATCGTCATCCGAAATTAAAACATATGCTTCATTCTTTTTTACATCAGCTTCTCCCAGCTGGTCGATTATTGAAAATTGAAGGTTATTTATCTGGCAAAATATTTGAAATCCGCGTAATATATTTCTAGAATAATATTCATTTATTGGAAACACAAGATTTATTTTACTATATTTTTTAATCAATTCAATTCCCTGTTCCAGAGCAGTCTGAATGTCTTTTTCGTACTCCTGATAAACCACTGGATAATCTTTTAGGGTATCTAAATTCCGGTCAACCAACAACACTTTCTCCTTTGGAATTTTACGAATTACACTTTCAACATCTCCCTTTTCGTTATTAAAGTGTGGGAGAATAACAAAATAGTCGTAATTAATAAGTTGATTATTTATAATCTCATCCAACTGTTCAATATCATAATTGTAGATAAAAACATCGACACTTGCTTTGCTGCCCATATTCTCGGCAAGCGAGTAATAAATTCTACGTTTATAATTACTTAGCTTGTTAATTATAAGTGCAATCTTTATTTTATTGTGAATATTTATTTGATTCACATAATATCCTTTTCCCCGAACAGATGAAAGCACACCGCTCTCTTTTAAATAAACATAAGCTTTTTCAACCGTATCTCGCGAAAGGAGCAACTCTTCGCTTATTTCATTGATGGATGGAATGCGCTGTCCCTTTTTAAAAATACCAGCTTCAATATCCGACAAAATCAAATTTACAACCTGTTTATACTTGGGTATCGAAGAATTATGATTTATGCGTAAATTGTAGCTCATTCAATTTTTAGTATGAAAAACAAAAATAGAAAGTGTTTTGCTTAAAACAGTTTTAAAATCAAAAAAATATTTCTTTAAATCAAAGGCGTCTCAATTTTGTATTCTCTATTTTTCAAGAATTTTAATAGTTGTTCTACGATTTTCTCTTCTTCCTTCCGGGGTTTCATTTGTAGAAATTGGAACCGTATCTCCATACCCCGCAAAAAGTAATCTTGATATTTGAATACCATTAGTAACCAAATAATCAACAACAGATTTTGCACGCAATTCAGAAAGTTGTTTATTGTTTTCTGCATTACCTGAACTATCCGTGTGTCCCTGTATTTCTACTTTTAAATCACTATTATTTTGCAGAAATAAAACAAGATTCTGTAATTCTGGTTCCGATTCAGAAAGAATAATAAATGAATCCGTTTCATAATAAATATTGTACAGATCCATTTCTGCACCAACTTCGATGGACTCCAATTCAATGTCAAGATTATAAGGATCTGTTAAAGAATTGGAATTTGCCAATAAAATTGATTTAGAAAAAAACAAAAATCCCTTTTCCGATACATTAAAAGCATAATTTCTACTTAATGGCAAACAAAGCATTATTTCCCCATTTTCATCGGCATTTTCCACACGAACTTGTGCCGAACGGGAACTTAAGTTAACCAGCTCTATTTTTGCCTGAACCGGTACTTTAGAGCTCTTATCCGTAACTTTTGCCTTTACGTAAGTTACAGGTTTAGGCTGCAAACCTCTGGTTAAATTAAATGAAAATATATCAAGTCCGGCTCCGGTATTACGTGCCGAAGAAAAATAGGCCTTATTACCAATAGAACTAATGGTAATCCCCAGTTCATCCTCATGCGTATTTATCGGATATCCAAGATTTTTCAGATCTTCTACAGAACCTGATTCGTCAAAATATGCTGTAAACAAATCTAATCCTCCCATACCTACATGTGTGTCAGAAGCAAAATAAAAATTTTGATTATTCGCATGAATAAATGGTGAGATCTCGTCTCCTGCTGTATTGATTTCTTTAATGTTTTCCGGCTCCTTCCAAGTGGGTATTCCGGTATCAGAGAAACCTACAAATTCTACTTTCCAAATGTCCTTTTTCCCTTTACCACCGGGTCGGTTACTCGAAAAATAGAGAAAGCGGTTATCTGAAGAAAATGAAGGTTGGGCATCCCAATATTGCGTATTAAGCGGACTACCTGCATTTAATGGTGTAGTCCATTTTCCATTTACAAATCTCGAAAAATAAATATCGCAACTTCCTCCTCCATCCGGGCGATTACATGCAGTGAAAAATAAAATTTTTGAATCGGCAGAAAGCGTTTGTGCCCCTTCGTTATCAGTAGTATTTACATTGGTTAAAGGAATAGCTTTACTTTGATTAAGCGAATCTAAACCTGCTTCAAAGAAATCCTCCTGAGGAAGCCGGTTTGAACCTTTCAACAATCGGGTAAAGATTAATTTTTTACCATCCAAAGAAGGTGTTGGCCAATATTCGTCATTTGCACTATTTATATTGTCGCCTAAATTTGTAGGATCAAAATTAACCGGATTTTTTATAG
>JABMPI010000200.1 GCA_013203755.1 Bacteroidota bacterium | reverse complement strand
GTTTTACCTCACACTACTGAAAAAGAATTCGTTTTTTATTTAAACATTTTTTAAATTAGCTTGTTAGAACAAAAAATAAATTAAAATGAAAAAAATATTATTGACGATTTTCGCTTTATTACTGGTTATCAATATTTTTTCTCAGGAGCTTGCCGATACAAGTAAATGGAAATTTGGAGGCATGGGAACATTTGCCTTCTCACAACTTTCGCTTTATCAATGGTCGGCCGGTGGTGAGGCCAGTTTTTCCGGAGCAGCAATGCTAAATGTATTTGCTAATTACAAGGACTCAACCACAAGCTGGGTAAACAGTTTGGATTTGGGCTATGGCTTAATCAAACAAGGTGATTTGACAAAAAAATCGAACGACAGAATAGAATTCACCTCTCAATATGGCAAGAAAGCGTCAAAAAAATGGCTTTATAGTGCTATGCTGAATTTCAAAACGCAATTTACCGATGGATTTGATTATAAAAATGATCCCAACATAGCAATTTCAACTTTTCTTTCCCCTGCATATGTATTGGGATCGGCCGGTATGGATTATAAACCTAATGATAAATTTCAGTTATTTATCTCGCCCATTACAGCTAAATTAACCTTTGTTAGCAATGAAGAAATTTCACTGCTTGGGAATTTTGGTTTGGATGCGGGTGAAAAGTTTAGAGCAGAAGTTGGGGGTTATTTGAAAATTGGATATAAAGCAGCCTTGATGGAGAATGTTGATTTTAGCAGCAAAATAGATGTGTTCTCTAATTATATGCATAACCCACAGAATATGGATTTTAACTGGGAAATCCTTTTAGGCATGAAGGTAAATGAATACTTATCGGCTACTATTAATTTATTGATGATTTACGACGATGATATTAATGTTCCAAAGGAAGACGGAACCATCGGACCCGGCATTCAGATTAAAGAAGTTTTTGGATTGGGACTTTCTTATAAGTTTTGAGTTTGCAAAGACTAGATCGATCTAAAAAAACCGGCTGGGTATTCCCAAGCCGGTTTTTTTATAAATACTTATCCAACACCCATGCTTTTGCTGCTTCAAGAGTGCTGAAAGGTCTTGAATAATAGCCATCATCTTTAGATTCAACCATCATGACAACTACAACCGTTTCTGGTTTATCAGAAAGTATTCCAATTTTTTTATTTCGAAATACGGCAAGATTATCTTTATAAAAGTCAGAAATTCCCGGATACTCATTAATTCTCATATCGAAAGTTGCTTTTCGATAATCCAGTATGAAGCCTTTGGTTTCTTTTGGTATTAAATTATTTTCGAAAGCGTGTATCCACGAGGATTTAATTTCTTCCAAACTTATGGCACCGTAATAAAATTTGTACAAAATTTGCTCCTCGTGATTATATCTGTATTTATATTTTTCTTGCATTAAGTTTTTGTTTTTAAAGCTTTGTTTTAATGTTTTAATAATCATATTATTTCAATTAGAGAGCTTACTTGTGTTGAGTTCAGCTCGTCCCATTTTTTGTTTGAAGACAAGCGGTAAAATGCCCAATTTTTCAGGGACAATATTCCGGTAGCGTAATTTGGCACTACTATGGAGAGTCCGCCGAAAGTATCAACTATAGGATATCTGTCGTCGGTAGGAGAATGATAGGCCTTCTCCGGATGACTATGCATTTGTGCGATTAGGCTCATTTTATTTTCGTAGAGCCATGCATTTATCCGGTGAATCTCTTCCCCATCTACGGTGTACATAAGTCCACCTTCTGCCATATAACTTTCTTGTTTAGGAATAATGGCCTCCTTAATAAAAAAGGTGGTATCCTCACTATATCCGGCAAACAGGGATACTCCTTCCACTCTTTTTTTCCCTGCATAATAAAGGAAGTCGAATGCTTCCCCAAGCTTGGTCATGCTAACTACTATTTTATCGATATGTGTATATCCTTTCATCGCGATATCTTTCTGTTAGTTAGGAGATTGCTATAACAAATTATTTTATAAATTGTTCTGCGGTACAAATTTCCGCCGTAAACATGAGCCCTATCTGCTCCTTGTGCTATTTTTAAACTCAGCATAATTACCGCATTGGCCGGAAAATTAAAGCTTGCAGTCTTTTCCCCCCAATCCAGTTTAATCGAATTAAAAAATGCATCATAATCTTCCATAGGCCGTGCACTTGCGCTTTCCTTTAATGCTCTCTCAATATATATCCTCAAAGCCAGCCCCCTGTCTATATCATTTATTATAACAACAGGCTTCCCGGTAACGGAGAACTTTAGGGAGAGTGGGGGTGGTGGGTTATTTTCCTGGTACATATTTTGTTTTTTTACTTCGTTAAGAGTTATAATTAGAATCCTGTATGACCTGCAGTAAAAATCATAATTAGAATAATTATCAGATAAAGTGCAATGAGAGCTATAGATATAATCCCCAGAAATCTGTAATGTTTCTTTAAATACACCAGTGCATCTGATAGTTTATATATTCCTTTAATGCTTAGGGCTTCTTTTGAAATTACCGAGAACTTGAATAAAAAATAAAACGGAATAAAGTATAATATCAGCAATACAATGCCAGGCATAATTGTCCATCTTGCCCCGGCAGGCAGCATTCCCCCAGCCGTAACCAAAGTAATTAACAGAAAGATTAAACCAAGTCCAATAAAAACAAAGCTTAAAATGGACAGAAACATGGTCCAGTTTCGGGTTTCGAGGATTTGTTTTATGCTTTCTTGGTCGAGGAGGATGTTTTTTTCTTCTTTGGTTGGTGGGGGTGGGATTTGCATTTTTATTTGGTTTTGGGTTGTGGGGGCGTAGTCCATGTTCTTTATTCTGTTGATTGCAATTTTTATTCTTTTATTCTATTTCACAAATTGCGACCTGATCCGATTAAATTCATCGAAGTCTTGTTTTAATTCAGCAACTGTCGGGTCATTGTGTATTTCGATCGGATTACTGTGACCTTTAATATAACCACAACATCTTTCAAAAATCTCATTCAACTTGTTTTTATTAGCATCAAGTAAAGAACCATCAACTTTCACAAAACTGGCTAATACAATATTCTTTTGATAGCGTTTGATTGTTCCTTGAAATACTTCATACTCGACAAACAGCTCGATAGCCGAACGCAAAAAGCCATATCCATCTTCTGCAACATCTACTTCTGCTATGTCTTTTGGAGTATTGTTTATAATCAAATTGATTCTTGATATATAGCTTTTAACTTTATTGATTTCTTCTTCGGCTTCTGTAATAAAGCCTGTTACCTGATATTTATTTTTTGAGTTATAGAACTTGCAAGCAAGACCTTCAAAAGAAGGTTGTTTACTGAAATACAAAAGGCTATTGAATAAAAGAACGCTGTGAGTAAAAACAACAATCTGTCTTTCACTTGAGAGATTGAGAAGTCGCCTTGCTACATCTTCTAGGATATTATGGTCAAGAGAATTTACAGGATCATCAAAAACGATAGGTGCTTTTGTGCTATCAAGTTGTAATTCGGTTAAAAATTCAGCCAAAGCAATTGCCTTTTGTTCTCCTTCACTTAAAATGTCCGATAGAGCATGGTGGCTGATATTTTGAAAAACTTTTGAGTTTCCTCTATCTGTTCCAAAACTCAGGTCAATTTTAAGGTTAGCTTTTCTTAGAGATGACAGTTCTTTCCTGAAAAGGTCTTCAAAATCTTGCTGTACCAATTCTTCTCTTGCTGAGGATGTTTTGCGACTTATTGCTGTAGTATTGAAACCTCCTGTGTTACTATTAAGTGTATTAACAATTTTATGATTTGCAATGGCGGTTTTTACTTCAGCTACTTTACAAGAAAGAAGTTTTCTGTTTTTCAACTCGTCTATTTCTTTTTTTAGAGTTATTTCTTTTGTTGCAAGGTTTTTAAGTGCTTCTGATTTTTGAGTTAAGAAATCATTTATTGCCTCACGTTTTTTTGTTAAAAATTGGATGATAGTATTATACTCTAATTCAAAAGTTGGATTTTGTTTCACTGCATCTGTCGTAAATTTATATTTAAGCGCACCGAGATTCTTGTTGTAGTTTATTATTTCATCAGGCTGAACTGCTACTTGATTTTCATCTATTCCAAATGTCGGCTGGTGAAAAGTTAGATTCGTGTCAACCTGTGTAACCTGTTGAATCAATAAAGTTTTTTTCTGTCGTAGTGCATTTAAATTTTCCTGTGTTTTATCGTTAAGAAGAGTTCTATAACTTTTCAACAAATCTTTAGCAGAATTATCAAGTGACTGCATACAATAAACACAGATGTCTTTTTCTTTAGGATATTCTGGCTTGTCAATAATCTTGATGTAGGATTCTGCTGATTGAATGAAAGATTTAAACTCGTTTGTTTGATAAAATTCAATTCCTCTCTCCTCAGCTATGTCTTTAATTCCTGTTTGAGTCTTGTTTTCTAATCCAACAATTTCCTTATTTAGTTCTAACAATGCTTGCCAATTCGTCATGTTGAGTAGGTTTTGCCCATTTTGAATTTTTGAAATTAAGGAATCAAGTTCCTGAATTTGAATTCTAATAGCCTGAATTTTGGCTTGCATTAATGATTTGTTCAAGTTGGCAAGTTCAGTCTCTTTTAATGACAAATTTGCTTGATGTTCTGGGGTGAAATTCGAAAGTTCCGTTAGCTTTTGTTCTGTTGACGCTTTAGAAAGTGTCGAAATAAAATTATATTGTTCAGTTGCAGGTGTCAGATTCGCAAGCCAAGGAAGAGTTGTTGGATGTTCTACAACTTTTGCTTGAAGTAACTGCGTTAGTTTATTTAGTTCGTCACTGACAAGTTGGAACAAATGAAACCCAATTGGAGAAACGATTAAATTTCTGTCGCTGATTGAGAACTGAACGCAACTGCTGTTGAATACAGAAATGTTTTCAAGTTCGGAATCGGTGTTTGCTCCGTTCCATGCGAAAGTTATAGGTGTTCCATTTGACTTGAAGTTGAGTTTTGCTGATTGTGGTTCAGTTGTCGCATAAATATTTGGCAGAATAGTTTTATTCGTATCGTAGCTAAAACCTAGTGTTCTCAGAATTCTGCTATAACCTGTTTTTCCTGTTCCGTTTTCTCCG
>JABMPI010000199.1 GCA_013203755.1 Bacteroidota bacterium | reverse complement strand
GCCTTTTGCAGCATAATATTCAGCTAAAACACATGCATTTGTATTCGAATCGTCGCCACCAATAATAACCAGTGAATTTAAATCCAAATCTTTAGCAATTTCCAAACCTTTATCAAACTGCCAATCTTCTTCTAATTTTGTACGACCAGAACCAATAATATCGAAACCACCGGTATTACGGTAATCATCAATAATATCAGAAGTTAACTCAATATATTTATGATCAACTAATCCGCCCGGGCCACCTAAAAATCCGTATAATCTACTCTCCGGATTGATCTTTTTGATACCATCGAAAATACCGGAGATTACATTGTGCCCACCCGGTGCTTGTCCACCAGACAAAATAACACCAACGTTAACTGGTGCTTTTTCTCCAGTTTCAGTTCCTTCTTCAAACGAAATTAAAGACATTCCATAAGTATTAGGAAATAATTCTTCAATCTCTTTTGGATCAGCAATTGATTCTGTTTTGGCGCCTTCAACCAACTTGGGAGCACCTTTTAACGATTTAGGAAGTTTAGGCTGATATTTCGCCCGCTCTTTTTGTAATGCACTAATATTCATCTTATATCTGTTTTTATATTCTTTATTTAAGCGAATCAAAAATAGTGCATTTTATGGTGTTTACACCTTAGAGAAAATTTTCTTCAACGGATTTAAAGAAAAGTTAAAAGGGGCTTGTTTTCTTTATCCAGTTTTTACAAAAAAATACAATTAAATCTGATATATTTTCATATCTCTTTTTCTTGATTCAATATCACAGAATAACAAAAAAGAATATTAAACTGGCATATAATTTGTACCTTCAACGTGCACTAAATACTACCAATTTTTCTGGAATGAGGCTTCAACCAATTTTAACAAAATATATCATTCTAATTATTCTCACAGCATTAAATTACGATTATGCTATTTCGCAAGATTACAACGAAGTTATCCTAAATGATGTCACTTTGGATTTAACTCTCAGTACAAATTTAAATACACTGCAAAAAGGCAAGTTAAAAAATTTAATCTCAAGATTCTATTTTATTCCACATACTGATTCACGCCAGGATGTTATATCTATTGACTATTATTCAATTCCTAAAGCAGACAGTATTGACGCATTAAAAAGTAAATATTACTGGAAAGATCTTCATGATAATTATGCCGTTTGGTATAATTCTAAGATTAATACTTCGTTCAAACAATATCCAATCGAAAATTCACCATTTCCCGTAATACATATTCCAGATAGTTTTAAAAACTACGTCTCTTTCGATGACATTATTGACCAAAACAGAAGGATAAAGGAATTAACTTTATCTCTTATAAAAGATGAAACCGAACTCTTTCCAGCAGTATTTAATATTGGCAAATGGATTTATGAGAACATTAAATATGTGAAAGTTGGATATGAAATTGTTGAAAAAGCCTCTGTAGTTTATAAAACAAGATTTGGCGATTGCGATGAGTTGTCCATTCTTTTTCTTTCTATGTTGCGCATAGCGAATATACCCTCAAGATTAATTCTGGGCGTAGCAAAAGGAAATACAAAATTTGATTTTCATGCATGGGTGGAAGTTTATTTCGACAATATTGGATGGGTTCCATTTGATGCTACTTTTGGACAATTTGGTTATATCGATCAAGGTCATATTAAGTTGAAACAACATTATACTAATACAGGTATATTTTTGCACGCCTGGGAATATTATACTTATTATGGCAATGTTGAAATTAAAGCAGATATACTACCCAAGATATCAGCAAAAATTACAAATCTGGAAAAAAATAATATCTGCCCAATTGAAATTAATATACACCCTTACAAAAGTGAAATTGGAATTAATGCATACTTACCGGCCGTAGTTACCAGTTGGAATCGTACTCCTTATTACGTATCAAATAAACTATTTATCCGAGAGATAGAAGGGATTGACATAATTGGCGGCACACAATTTTTACTGGATTATGCACCTTTCGAAAAAAAGAAAGTGAAGCTTTTATTAAAAATGAAAAATACAAAAAATACAAAATTTAAGTATTCATCGTCTTTAATGGCGACTGACCAATTTGGAACGGAAGACTCAACTTCCATTACTTTTCATCCCTGGGGAAAAAGACTTTCTATTGAACATGCGAATGCAATATTAGATTCACTTTCATGGACTCCACCCGTTCAAGTATTTTGACTAGCAATTTTGAGTTAATAAAAGAGGGCTTGTTTTCTCACCACAATTACTAATTATCCGTTACACGTTTCATCCAGATATTACGCAATTCGGAAGTAGTAATCCAGGAACAAATTCCAAATGGTTTTGAAAGCTCTACTTCGGGTCTAACATATAACTCGTGACCTTCGTAGGCAAAATCGACTAATTTTTCATCGTCAATCCAAGCAGTTATTTTTTCACTGGTAACTTGCAGTTTTATTTTGTACCACACATCTTTATCGAATCGTTTCAAAATATGGGTGCTGTTTTCCGATGCGTCCTCGCCATCAATACAACTTAAGCCAACAACAGGGCCTCCCCAACCGCCAACAATCAAACTGCAAAAATCATCGTTCACCGGAAATGTAATTCCACAAAAAAAGTCGTTCCCGGATGTTTTTCTTGCTTCTAAATTTACTTCATAATTTACTTTTGGGAAATCTTTTTCCCAGGTAATTCCGGTGCAACCATCACCATAATTCATTACTATTTTTCCATCGAAAACATCAACCGGCCCTTGTGTACCAAACTGCGTAATCTCCCAGCCGTTTAATGTATTTCCATCGAAAAGATAAGTTCCATCCACTTTTTCTAACTGAATAACTTTAACGGCCGTTTGCTTTTCTTGCTTGGTTTTGTTTCCTGAACAGTTCAGCAACAGAACAATACAAAAAAGGAGGGCAATGTTTCTGATATGAATATATTTACTAATTCCCATAATTTTAATATGAATCAATAAATTTAAGGAAAAAAATCAATAATATAAATTGATAGGAAAATGATTTAAAAGTCTAATCTACAAATCTATAACCCAGCCCGTTTACGGTCTCTTTTACTTTTTGAATATTGATTTTTGTGCCAGCAATTTTTACTGTGTTAGTGCTGTTATTTGCAACAACATTTATAATTCCTTTTATGGCTTCTAAATTTCGTTTTACATTTGCTTCGCAGTGCGAGCAGGTCATTCCTTCTACTTTAACTGTTATTCCTTCCACCTTTCTAAAACGTACATTTTTCAAATATTTTTGAAAGAAATATCCGCCAACAATTGAAAAAACAAGAACAAAAGCAGACGTTAATTGCAACCATTTTGGAAGCATTTCGTGGCCCGTTCCGTCACCGTGAATATGCATTACTTTACTTAAAATCCAGTCGGTGGGAATCAACCAATTGGTAAGCATTCCAAAAACAACAGCGCCAATAGTTATTGTTCCCAAATAAATCATCAACGATTTTCGGCCCATTGTTTTTCCCAGAACAGTCATTGTTGCCACGTTAGTAGCCGGACCTGCCATTAAAAAAACGAGTGCTGCCCCTGGCGAAACTCCTTTCAATAATAATACTGCTGCAATTGGAATAGAACCCGTTGCACAAATATAGATTGGTACTGAAGCAGCCAGAATAACCAGAATCTCCAACAAACCGAGTCCTTTAAAAGAGCTAAAAAAGTCGTTGGGAAGTACCACCGAAATAAGTGCTGCCACCAAAAAACCAAGTATTAACCACTTGGCAATATCTTGTAATAATTCAATAAATGCATAATCGGCAGAACGAATTAAAGAGTGCCTTGTATCTTCCACTTTGGGTTTATCGCATCCACACGAATCATCGTCGCATGTTTCAGCTTTTCCAATTGCTCCGGCATCAATAGAAAAATTTGCAAATGGCGATGTTGAAACAGGTTTTTCTTTTACCAGCCAGTTTGTTAATACACCACCTACAACTCCGGTAAAAAAAGCAACAATTGGGCGAAGCAATGCAAAAGGCCAGCCCAACATCGAGTAAGTTGCAAAAATAGAATCGACTCCGGTTTGTGGGGTTGAAATTAAAAATGAATTGGTAGCTCCTTTAGAAGCTCCATTTTTAAAAAATGAAATCCCCGTGGGAATAACTCCGCATGAACAAAGTGGCATTGGAATTCCCAGCAACGATGCATTCAATGCTGATTTAAAATTTGATTTTCCCAGGTATTTATCGATGTGCTTTTGAGGGAAATATACTTTTAGCAAGCCCGCAAAAATTAATCCCAGCAAAAGCCATGGAGCCATTTCCAACAACAAAAACCACAATTCATCAAAATATTTTTCAATATATTCAAGCATAAAAATCTTTTATTAGTAAAACACAATTATTAAGAGCTTGTTTAAAGGGGGGGCAATTTACAAATTTTTGAAATGCTAATTAAAACAGCGATATGTTACATATCAGTGAGAAATAAAGATGGGGAACACGAGCGGGTGATGCGAATTCCGATTCGCATTTTTCATACGGCGAATTGAAATTCGCCGCACCCTATTCTCACCCACTATTCTATAATCTCCACATATAGCTGTGCAGACTCCACTTTATTAACATGAATTTTTTCGCCTTTTTCGATAAAACCATTTTCGGCAATAGCATCGTAAACGTCGCCTTCGATTAAAACTTTACCTCCCGGGCGAAGAACAGTTTGTGCAATTCCCTCTTTCCCTTTTAAATCGAACAGAGAAGTTTCAACACTTACAAAACCGTCGCTAACATTTTGAACAGTCTTTAATGCCATATTTTTAAACATCCCCGAATTTGCTGTAAACATTCTATTTCCAAGATAAATTGAAATTACAAATCCTCCAAAAATCCCAAAAATTACCGTTGTTACAGCCACTCCAACTCCATCAACTTTTACATTTTCAAAATCGAAATTTACATTATTTATTAGGCTTAAAACAAGACTGGTAAAAATGAATAAAATTCCTAAAACCCCGGAAATTCCAAATCCGGGGATTACAAATATTTCCACCACAACCAGAATCACTCCAATTACAAAAACCAAAATTTCCCAATTGGCAGCAAGACCTTCTAAATACAAGGGAGCAAAATAGGCCACCGCAGCTAAAATTGCGATTCCCAGTGCAAATCCTATTCCAGGGGTCTGCATTTCAAAATAAATTCCTCCAATAATTCCCATTATTAAAAGTCCGGAAACCATTGGATGAACCAAAAAACCAATTATTTTTTCAATCCACGAAGGTTCATACTCTACAATTGTATATTCTTTAACACCTACTTTTTGCAAAACTTCCGGAATATTCTCGGCCAATCCTTCGCAATAACCATTTGCAATGGCCTCGGATGGAGTAAAAGTCAATACTTTCCCTGTATCCGAAATTCCTTCAATATAAACACGCTGATCAACCATAGCTTCCGCAATTAGAGGGTTGCGGCGCCATTTATAAATTGTGTCGTTTGCTGTAATCAGTGTGTCTTTCCCATGAGCTTCGGCAGTTGAACGCATTGTAGAACGCATGTAACTCTGGTATTTGTCGGGCATGGCAGCGCCAGTTTGATTTACAACAGTAGCAGCACCAATACTTCCACCAGATCGCATATAAATACTGTCGCAGGCTATAGAAATAAGTGCTCCCGCCGATGCCGCATTGTTGTCAATAAACACATAAACCGGGATTTTGCTCTCCAGAATCCGCGTTCTTACCAAATCGGCATCAGCAACCGTTCCACCATAAGTATTCATATGAATTAAAAACAGGTCAGCATCCAGCGAATCCGCTTCATTAAAAGCTTGGTCGGTTTGTCGCCAGGTAGCTTTTGTAATTTCCTTTTTGATGTTTAATACGTACACCAATTTTTTGCTTTTTTCTTGAGCAATTGCAAACAGAGCTCCAAAAGTAAAAATTGCAATCCAGATATTTATTACTATTTTCTTCATAATAATTCAACGTGTTTTAATTGTTCTGTCATTCTTTTCGAAAGAATATCCAAACTTATTCCAATTTTATTTAGCGACCAACCATTTATTTAATCTGTACAAAAACAGCTTACTTTTAATTTACAAAACTATCGAAACGCGTGCTTTTCCTATCTTAAAAACACTCACTCCCGTGCAAACACTTTTTTATTCACTGGTTTAATGCTAAGTTAGAAATAAAATACCTTAGAATTTGAATTGAATATGAAATATTTTGGTGAATAGAAAATATAGACCTTTCATAAAATCTAATGCAAGTTAAATTGCTAAATTTGCAGCTTTTAAGAAATACAAAAATGGAATTAAGTAGACTTACAGCAATTTCGCCGGTTGATGGCAGATACGGAAATAAAGTAGAGAACCTTTGGAAATATTTTAGTGAATTCGCTTTGATAAAATATCGCGTTTTTACCGAGATTGAATATTTCATCGCACTTTGCGAAATCCCGTTGCCACAATTAAGCGATATTTCGAAAGATAAACTGGACAAATTACGTGCTATACACAAAATTTTTTCGGTGGAAGATGCTACCAGAATTAAAGAGATTGAAAGTGTTACCAACCACGATGTTAAAGCGGTTGAATATTTTATAAAAGAGGAATTCGACAAATTGGGACTGGCTAAATACAAAGAATTTATTCATTTTGCTTTGACTTCGCAAGACGCTAATAATACTGCAATTCCAAAATCGATTCAAGATGCACTGGAATTTGAATACTACCCATTGTTGCAAAAACTTATTGAAAAGCTTTTAACAATAGCTACCGAATGGAAAGATATTCCGATGCTGGCAAAAACTCACGGACAGCCAGCTTCTCCAACAAAATTGGGTAAAGAAATTAAGGTTTTTATTGAACGTATTATGGTTCAGCTTGTACAATTAAAATCGATTTCGATTGATGCAAAATTTGGCGGAGCAACCGGAAACTTTAACGCACATTTTGTGGCCTACCCAAATATTAACTGGGAAGAATTTGCCAATAAATTCTGCAAAGAAAACCTGGGACTGAACCGTTCGCAATTCACAACACAAATTTCGCATTACGATAATCACAGCGCCATTTTCGATGCGATGAAACGTATCAACAATATTATTCTTGATTTAGACCGCGATATTTGGACGTACATTTCAATGGGCTATTTCAAACAAATAATTAAAAAAGGTGAAGTTGGTTCGTCAACCATGCCGCACAAAGTAAATCCAATTGACTTTGAAAATTCAGAAGGAAACATTGGAATCGCAAATGCAGGTTTTGAGCAACTTTCGCAAAAACTTCCGGTATCGAGATTACAACGAGATCTAACGGATTCAACGGTTACACGTTTTATTGGCGTTCCTTTTGGTCATACATTTATTGCTATAAAATCGACCTTAAAAGGATTAAACAAAATATTAATTAATCCGGCTGCCATTGCAAAAGATTTGGAAAACAATTGGGCGGTTGTGGCCGAAGCAATTCAAACGGTTTTACGCAGAGAGTTTTTTCCAAATCCATACGAGGCATTAAAAGATCTCACCCGCAAAAATGAAGTAATTAATAAAGAGGCAATTCACAATTTTGTTGATGAATTAGATGTTGCCGATTCGATAAAAGAGGAGTTGAAATTAATTACACCACAGAATTACACTGGGATTTTTTAATCTATTCAACTTCGAACTGGAAGGAATAAGAAATATTAAAATCAATTCTGCGTTAAATATATTGTTTCAAATTTGTAAACAGCTTTCATGAAAGATTTTCTCAAACTGCTTCGAAGATTTATACCTCCTTACCGGGGAAAATTAATTTGGAACATTTTTTTTAATATTTTGAGTGCCATTTTCGGAGCATTTTCATTTTTATTAATGAAACCCTCGTTGGAGATTTTGTTTAGTACAAAAGAACTGGTTTTAACTAAACCTGAGTTTCAATTAGATATTGCATCGGTAACAGATTCTTTCAACTACTACATTAGCAATGTCATTAATCAACACAGTTATGAGCGAGCCCTTATTTTTGTGGGGCTGTTTATAATAATTACCGTATTTTTTAAAACCGGATTTTACTATTTAGCCAATTACATTTTAGTTTTTATTCGCAATGGCGTTGTGTACGACATTCGAACATTGATGTACAAAAAAATACTCAAACTCCCTTTGGGTTTTTATTCTGAAGAACGAAAAGGTGATATTATTGCCAGAATTACCGGTGATGTTACCGAGGTGGAAAATTCAATTATGAATTCTTTGGAAATGATGATAAAGAATCCGATTCTAATTGCCGTTTCCTTAACATTTATGCTTTACATGAGCTGGAGCCTAACTCTTTTTGTTTTAATTATGTTTCCAATTGCAGGTTACATTATTGGCAGAATTGGTAAAAGTCTAAAAAAAGAGTCGAGAAAAGGACAAAATAAAATGGGAGAAATTCTTTCAATTGTTGAAGAAGACCTTTCCGGATTGAGAGTAATTAAAGCATTTAACGCAGAAAATACTGCTGAAAAGAGATTCGAAAGAGAGAATAAGAATTATTTCAATATTATGAACCAGTTGATGTGGCGAAGATTTTTGGCACATCCAACCAGTGAGTTTTTAGGAACTGCAGTAATTATGCTTGTTCTTTGGTATGGGGGACAACTTATTTTGAATCAAAAAAGTTCGCTGGATGCAGCATCATTTATAGTTTATCTTATATTTTTTTATAGCATAATAAATCCTGCGAAAGCCTTCGCTACAGCGCTTTACAGCATTCAGAAAGGCCTGGCTTCTATGGAACGAATTGACAAAATCCTATTAACGGAATCAGAAATATTTGATAAAGCAGATGCTATTGAAATTAATTCTTTCGACTCGAAAATTACCTACGAAGATGTTTCGTTTGCATACAATTCGACTCCGGTTCTGAAAAACATTTCGTTAGAAATTGAAAAAGGCAAAATGATTGCATTTGTTGGGCAATCGGGAAGTGGAAAAACCACACTGGTGGATTTAATGC